>JAJRXE010000046.1 GCA_024276455.1 Calditrichota bacterium | reverse complement strand
TTTTACATTGCTCTGTTTGCGTTGCTAACGGTGTTGCAACCGGATTTCAGTTCGGCGGCCATGCTTATTCTTATTGGAATGACGATTTTGTTTCTTTCGCCCACTCCCTTGCGGTACTTTGTGGTTAGCATGGGTGGATTGGCGGTTCCGGCGGTGTTTTTCGTTTCCATTTCCTCTTACAAAATGGATCGCATTACCGCCTTTCTCCATCCGGAACAGGACATGCTGGGTAAGGGGTACCAGATCATTCAATCGCTGGTGAGCCTGGGCTCCGGGGGAATTGCCGGAAAAGGATTCGCCCAGAGCACCCAGAAAATGTTCTTTCTACCGGAAGCTCATACCGATTTCATCTTTTCCATTATTGGAGAAGAGTGGGGGTTGTTGGGCACGGCGTTTGTGTTGGTGATCTTCGGGATTCTGGCCTGGCGGGGCATTTCGCTGACTTTCCGGGCACCGGATAAATTTACCCGCTATTTGGCAATTGGGTTCACGGCAAACCTGGTGTTTTACGCCCTGGTGAACATGATGGTGACCGTGCATCTGGCACCGCCCACCGGTTTGCCTTTGCCGTTCATCAGCTACGGCGGGTCCTCCATGCTGGTGAGCAGTATTTCGGCGGGATTTTTATTGAACCTGTCGGCGGTGGTTCATTCCACAGCCCGGCAAAATCAATTTCAGTTTGGGAACCGGGCTTCCCGCAACTGGGAAAAACGAAAGTTGAAGTACGTGCGATGAATAGACCGAGCGGAAAAATTGCCTTTGCCGGCGGCGGCACCGGTGGACATGTGTATCCGGCGCTGGCAACCATCGAAGCGCTGCAGCAGATGGGCGACTTCCAGTTCCTTTACATCGGGAGCAAGCAGGGGATCGAGAACAAAATAGTGCCCGGTCGAGGAATTGAGTTTCGCACCATCTGGATTTCCGGCTTCCAGCGCTCTTTCAGTTTAAAAAATTTGCTGTTTCCGCTCAAATTATTGGTTAGTTTATGGCACAGTTGGAAGATTCTGTCCCGGTTCGAACCGGGCGTGGTAGTGGGAACCGGGGGCTACGTTAGTGGTCCGGTCGTTTACGTGGCCTCTCGTAAAGGGATTCCTACGGTCATTCAGGAACAGGACAGCTATCCGGGAGTAACCACCCGGCTGCTGGCCCGTTACGCCGATTTGATTTGCGCCGCTTACCGGGAGGTGGAACAGCACCTAGAACGTCCCAAAGGGCGTTTTCTGGTGACCGGGAATCCGGTGCGAATGTCGCTGCAAATGGTGTCCAAAGAAGAGGCGGCGGCGCAGTGGGGATTTGATCCGGAGCGGCCGGTGCTGTTGGTCTTTGGCGGAAGTCAGGGAGCGCAGTCGTTAAACCGGGCTGTAAGCGAACTGGCGGAGCGTCTGATTGCGGATTACGGATTGCAAATTCTCTGGCAAACCGGAGAACGGAACTACGCGGAAATTTCCGTTCTGCCAGTGGCCCGGCACGCGGCGGTGAAAATCCTGCCTTACATCGAACGAATGGCGCTGGCTTACTCGGCGGCGGATTTGATTGTGAGCCGGGCGGGTGCCATTACCCTGGCAGAACTGTCGCAGGTGCAAAAGCCGGTCGTGCTGGTGCCCTATCCCTACGCGGCGGCGAATCATCAGGAGCACAATGCTCGTACGGTGGCCGAAGCCGGCGCCGCCATGCTGGTGCGGGAAATGGAGCGTGTCACCGAAGAGCTGGAAAAAGCCCTGCGCCACATTCTGGAACATCCCGAACAGGCGGCAGAAATGGGCCGGGCCTGGCAACAATTCTACCACCCGGAAGCCGCCCGAACCATTGCCGCGGAAATTGTTCACCTACTAAAAGAAAGAGAAAGCGATGCGGTTAGGTAAGATCAGACATATTCATTTTGTGGGCATTGGCGGTATTGGCATGAGTGGCATTGCCGAGGTGTTGCTGAACCAGGGATACCAGATTTCCGGATCCGATCGTGCCCTGACGGAGGTGACCGATCATCTGCAGGAGATTGGAGCCAAAATTTACAAGGGACATGCCCCGGAGCATGTGGAGGGCGCCGACGTGCTGGTGTACTCATCGGCTGTAACGGAAGACAATCCCGAGGTGCAGGAGGCCAAACGCCGTAAGATTCCGGTAATTAAACGGGCGGAAATGCTGGGCGAATTGATGCGCTTGAAATTTGGAATTGCCATTGCCGGAACGCACGGAAAAACCACCACCACCTCGCTCACCGGCTCGGTGCTCACCGAAGGGGGACTAGATCCCACCCTCATCATCGGGGGACGGGTGCGTTCTCTGAACACCAACGCCCTGCTGGGCAGCAGCGAGTTCCTGGTGGCGGAAGCAGACGAGTTCGATAAATCGTTCCTGCGCATGATTCCTACCATTGCGGTGATTACCAATATTGAGCCGGACCACCTGGATTCGTACGACGGCTGGGACGATTTGAAGAACTCCTTCGTGTCGTTCGCCAACAAAGTGCCTTTTTACGGCCGGGTCATTGTGTGTCTGGACAATCCCGGCGTGCAGGAAATTTTGCAGGACATTAAGCGCAGTGTTACCACTTACGGATTCAACCGGCAGGCCGATATTCAGGCCGACCAGGTGGAATTTCTTCCCGGCATGATTCGGTTTAATGCCTATTTTCAGGGCAAAAAACTGGGGCAGTTGAGCCTGCAAATTCCCGGAGAACACAACGTGTTAAATGCCCTGGCGGCCATCGGGGTGGGACTGGAGTTAGACATTCCGTTCGAGAAGATTAAGGCGGGCCTGGAGAAGTTCAGCGGGGTAAACCGCCGTTTCGAGGTGTTGGGAGTGTTTAACGACATTATGATTGTGGACGACTACGCCCACCATCCCACCGAAATCCGGGCCACCCTGAAAGGCGCCCGCAGCGGCTGGCCGGAACGGCGCATTGTGGCGGTGTTCCAGCCTCATCTTTACTCCCGAACGCGAAATTTTTTCGAAGATTTCGCCCGCTCTTTCTTCCAGGCGGACGTCCTGGTGGTAACCGATGTGTATCCCGCCCGCGAGGAACCGATTGAAGGGGTGTCCGGCGCCCTGATTGCCGACACCGCCCGGCGTTTCGGGCACCGCGAGGTGCACTACGAGCCGGACAAAACGAAATTGGCGGATTACGTGTACAAGCTGCTTCAACCCGGTGATCTGGTACTAACAATCGGGGCCGGGGATATCTGGAAAACCGGCCGCGCACTGGTGGAAAAGTTTAAACAACGGGAAATATCTGCCCGGAAAAAATAGGATACGGATGAGCACTGATGAAACACAGACCGGAAATAGCAAATAAATTTTTGAATTAGAAATAAGAAGGCGGTGGAAATCCGTTTCGTCCGTGTTTTCCGTGTGCCATAAAAAGAAGGAAACGATTTTGGTAGCAACGTTACAACATCGTCTGGAACGGCTGGGAACGGAATTGGAACAGCAATTCCCGGGGCAGGTCCTTTGGAACGAGCCGTTGAGCCGTCACACCACCTACCAGGTGGGAGGGCCCGCCCGGGTGTTTTTTGAACCGCCAAACGAATCTGCTTTGCAGCAGGTGTTGCGCCGTTGTCACCAGGAAGATGTCCCGGTTTTTATTCTGGGAAGCGGTTCTAATATTCTGGTACACGACCAGGGACTGGACATGCTGGTCATTCGGTTGGGACGCTGCCGTTCTCGGATTTCCCATCAGGGTCTCGGAGTGACCGCCGGCGCCGGCGCGCTGGTGAGCGACCTGGTTTTGTACTGCGAAGAGCACAGTCTGGCGGGATTGGAATTCATGGCTGGAATTCCCGGCACGGTGGGTGGCGCCCTGCGCATGAATGCCGGCGCCTTTACAGGGGAAATCGGAGACCGGGTGGAATGGGTGACCGCCCTGACACCGGCGGGCGAACCGCTTCGGATTCCCGCTTCCGAAGCAGGGTTTGGGTACCGTCGGGCCGAAGGGCTGCAGGGTAAAATTCTGACCACCGTCCGGTTAAGGTTGGAAGCGGGTAACCGGGAGGTTTTGCGGGCTGCCAGAATGGACATTCTTGCCCGCCGGGAAGCCCGCCAGCCGCTGGAGTATGGCTCCTGTGGAAGCGTGTTCAAACGTCCCCCCGGAGGGTACGCTGGTGCGTTCATCGAACAGGCGGGTTGTAAGGGAATGCGCATTGGAGGCGCTATGGTGTCTCCCAAACATGCCAATTTCATTGTGAATTACCAGCACGCCACCGCCCAGGACATTTACCGATTGATTCGGGCGGTGCAGCAGAAAGTGTACGAAAAATTTCAGGTTTGGTTAGAATTGGAGGTGAAACTCGTTGGCTTCACCACGGAAGAAAAACGCGCGGTGGAATTACCCGCCGCCGGCTCGGTATCGAACGGATAAAAGCAGACGCCGCGAAAAGGCGCCCTTTCCGTCCTTTTCGACGGTTCTAGTACTGACCGTATTGCTGGTTAGCGGTTACGGATTTTACCGACTGGCCAATCACCTGGTACAGCACAGCGACATGTTTGTGCTGCGTAACATTGAGGTGAGCGGGAACCGCTACATTAGCGAAGCGGAAATTGTGGGGGCGGCCAAGCTGCAACCGGGCATGCGCCTGATGGAACTGGACCCCAATCGGGTGGCGGAACGGATTCTGAAGCGCATTAAATACCTGGAAGGGGTAAGTGTGAGCCGGTCCCTGCCTTCCACCCTGGTGATTGCGGTGCAGGAACGTCAGCCGGTGGCTTACCTGGTGGATCATCGGGTGTACATGGTGGATCGCCGAGGTGTGATTTTGCTTAAGAAACCCGACATGGATTTGCAGAATTTACCCTTAATTTCTGGATTGACTGTCCGAAAATTGTTGCAGGATCGTCAACCGTTGCTGGAAGCGCTGGGTTTGATTCAAAAAATAAAAGAAGTGGACGACGGTTTATTTCATGTTATTTCCGAAATTCACCTTAATATTAAACAACCTCCCACCATTTATCTGATTCGCGGTGGAGCCCGGGTAACTCTGGGCGAAAATGATCATTATCAGAAACTGTATTTATTAAGCCAGCTGATGCGTAAATCCGGCATTCTTAGTGAGTTAGATCGAATTAAAAAAATTGATTTGAGTTTTGAGAACCGTATTATTTTGACCAGGAAAAGTTAGGAAAACAAGCATGGAAAGTCGCATTATTACCGGGTTGGATATTGGTACCACCAAAGTGTGCGCCGTCATTGTCCGGGAGGATCTGGACGGGCGCCTGAATGTGGTGGGAATCGGCAGTGCCCCTTCTCATGGGCTGCGCAAAGGTGTGGTGGTGAACATCGACCAGACGGTGCAGTCCATTCAGCAGGCGCTCATGGAAGCGGAAAACATGGCCGGGGTGGAGGTGGAAAGCGTCTTTGTGGGGATTGCCGGAGACCACATTCGCAGCCTGAACAGCAAAGGGGTCGTTGGAGTCGCCCGGGAAGACCATGAGATTACCGAGGAGGATGTGGAGCGGGCCATTAACGCCGCCAAGGCGCTGGCTCTGCCAATCGACCGCGAGATTATTCACGTAATTCCCCAGGAGTACATTGTGGACGATCAGGACGGCATTCCCGATCCGGTGGGACTCTCCGGAGTGCGGCTGGAAGTAGAGGTACACATTGTGACGGCGGCGGTCACCTCGGCCCAGAATATCGTGAAGAGCGTGCAACGGGCCGGTTACGAGGTGGAAGAGATTATTCTGGAACCGCTGGCCAGCAGTCTGGCCGTACTGGACGACGACGAACGCAATCTGGGTGTGGCCCTGGTGGACCTGGGAGGCGGTACCACCGATGTGGCCATGTTTTTCGAAGGGCACATTCGGCACACCTCGGTGGTGGCGTTGGGCGGCCAGCATGTGACCAATGACATCGCCATTGGGCTGCGGACACCCATCGAGCAGGCGGAACAGATCAAAATTGATCACGGGTGTGCTCTTTCGACCATGGTGCAACAGAACGAGACCCTCACTGTGCCCGGAGTGGGTGGTCGAGCCCCGCGGGTTATTTCCCGCTCGGTGCTGATTGACATCATCCAGCCGCGCATGGAAGAAATTCTGGAGCTGGCTTTCCAGGAAATGCAGAAATCCGATTTAATGGAGCTCATGGCGGCCGGTGCGGTGATTACCGGGGGCGGAGCCATGTTGCCCGGAACCGTGGAGCTGGCCGAACGCATCTGGGGGGTGCCGGTGAAGTTGGGGGTGCCGAAATACCTGGGCGGTCTCACTGAATCGGTGCGCAGTCCCATTTATTCCACTGCCGTGGGACTGACCCTTTACGGACATCGCTTCCACGAGGATTCGCTGATCCGACGGCGCAAAGACGGAAACCTCTGGGACGGGGTATTGAACAGCTTCAACCGGTTGTTCAAACGGTTCTTTTAAAATAGAAGGCCGGAAGAGTTTTTCGGAATGAACCTTGGATTTTCGAAAGAAGGATCGTTGAAAAGCGCTTTGACCCGGGTCACGGGTCGTTTTAACAGAAAATCATTAATTTAATTGAAATAATAAGTCCCGGAAATTTACTAACAGAGGAGGTTCTTTAATGGATAATCCAATTTTACTGGACGAAGGATTTGAGCAGCATGCCCGGTTAAAGGTAATTGGTATTGGTGGAGCGGGTGGCAACGCCATTAATACCATGGTGGAAGCCGGCTTGCAGGGCGTGGATTTTATTTCGGTGAACACCGATGCTCAGGCGCTGGATCAGAACAAAGCCGATATTAAGATTCAGATCGGCAAGAAACTGACCCACGGGCTGGGAGCTGGTGCGAATCCCGAAATCGGCCGGCGGGCCATTGAGGAGGACAAAGAGGACGTCATTGAAGCCCTCTCCGGCGCGGACATGGTGTTTGTGACCGCCGGAATGGGTGGGGGAACCGGCACGGGTGCCGCTCCGGTGGTGGCGGAAATTGCCAAGGACCTGGGGGCATTGACGGTAGCCATTGTGACCAAACCGTTCCACTTTGAAGGAATGAAACGCATGCAGCGGGCCGAACAGGGCATTGAGGAGCTGCGTCAGAGTGTGGACACCTTGATTGTGATTCCCAATCAGCGCCTCTTTGCCGTGGTGGACAAGTCCACCCCCCTGCTGGACGCGTTTAAGGTGGCGGACGAAGTGCTGCTCCATGCCACCAAGGGAATTTCGGACCTGATCACCATTCCCGGTCTGATTAATCTGGATTTTGCCGACGTGCGCACCGTGATGTCGGAAATGGGCCATGCCCTGATGGGGACCGGTTACGCCAGCGGCGAGGGCAAGGCGGCTCAGGCGGCTCAGCAGGCCATCAGCAGTCCCTTGCTGGAAGGCGTCTCCATTCGCGGCGCCCAGGGGGTGCTGGTGAATATTACCGGCGGACCGCAGATGACCCTGCACGACATCAACGAAGCGACCTCCATTATTTACGAGGAAGTGGGAGACAAGGCGAATATTATCTTCGGTGCCGTAATTGACCACAAACTGAACGATGCCATTTTCGTAACCGTGATTGCCACCGGTTTCGACACCGAGGCGCGCCAGGGTACCCCCGGCAGGGAAGAACCGAAAGCGAAAGATCGCCGGTTATTGGATTTGCCGACCTATATGCGGGAAGACAAGAAGAAAAAGAGCAATGTGCAAACGTTGCCGCTGCACAGCGAAAAGAAAGAAAAGGACGGGGAATTGAAGCTGCCGTTGGACGATATCGATATTCCTACTTTCCTGCGCAAACAAATTGATTGAAAACGGGGCTCTGCCCGAAGCTGAGCGGCAGAACTCGCTGTTTAAAAGCGAACGAAATGTTTTGTAATGAGTTGTTTTTGTTGTAAATAAGTGTTTTACCGGTCCCAAAACCGGGCGGGATCGGTATCGCCTGTTTTGACCTCCTCTGGAAATTTCCGAAAATGAAACCACCGTTTATTTTGGGCGGTGGTTTTTTGTTGGGTTTCAATACTCCAGGTTTCTGTTTTTTAATTATCGTGTTCTAAAGAAACATCTGGACTGCTCTGTGGCAATTTCAGGCGCCGAATGTATTCAGCAAAGAAAATTTGAAATCTTTGATTTATTCTCGCACAAGAAAAAGAAGTTCCAATGAATAATAAATATAACCCAGATAAATTCAACATATTACGATTAACGATACCTCTATTTGATAAATTCAATCGCTTCACAGGTAATAATTTACAAATTTAATGTAAATAAAATATTGCGTTCTGGCGTCCATGTGAGAGGTAAAATTTTTTCAAAGCTTTCTTGATGGTAAAAGTTGAACACGAGAATGAGTGAGGTTGTTACGGAATAATTCCTGTAGAAGCCAAACTATCCGGAAAAAATATTTGCAGTTACGAACGTTGAAGACAGCTAATGCGTCTGCTGGGGGGGATTGGTGTTGCAGAATGAACCGGATTTTGTGGTGGTGGGTGCTTGTGAAAGCTGCGAGGTGTTTTTCTGGGACGAGTACATTGGCGGAGCGGGTCTTGTTTTTTAACAGGGCCCGCATTTTAAGTTTGGGGAGTCATCTGAGGAAATTAAAAGAAAATCCACCACAACAGAAGCATGGTGAGGATCAACAGAATGCTCATCAACACGTTTAAACGGTGCCACCAGGGTTTTTCTTGCAGGTATTCCCGATCGGAGGTGCTTACCCCGGCATAACGGAAGGTGAGGCCCTGAATTTTTTCCCGCGCCGGTTCGCCGGTGAGGAGACTGACGATGAAGAGCACTCCGGTGCACAGCAGAAAGAGCAGGATGGCGAAGTGCAGGAAATTAACTTCGGCAAACCAGCGTAAAGGAGCCCAGCTCAACGGATGCTGTTTATTGAGGAGTTCCAGCACCAGCCGCATGAATCCGAAGAACAAGCCGGTTAGCAGCGAAGCAATGGCGCCCTTGCTGTTTGCCCGCGGCCAGAAAACTCCGAAAATAAATACCGCCGCAATGGGGGGACTGATGTAAGCCTGCACGCTTTGCAAGTAAATGTAAAGCTGAGAGGAGATGTATTTAATAAAAGGCACCCAGAGAATTCCCAGAATGACCAGTACGGTGGTGGCCAGGCGTCCCACGTAAACCAGATGACGTTCGCTGGCGTCTGGTTTGAGCTTTTTGTACACATCCATGGTGAAGAGGGTAGAACTGCTGTTGAAACAGGAGGCCAGGGAAGACATGAGGGCCGCAAGCAGGCTGGCAACCACAATTCCTTTCAGACCTACCGGAAGCAGGCGAGTGACCAGCGCCGGGTAAGCCTGATCCCCGGCAATATCGGGGTAAAGCGCCCGGGCGATGATGCCGGGAAATACCAGAATGAAGACCGGCAAGATTTTCAGGAAACCGGCGAAAATGGTGCCGGTGCGGGCATGATCGATGTTTTTAGCACTCAGCACCCGCTGTACAATGAACTGATCGGTGCACCAGTACCAGATGCCCAGAATGGGAGCACCGAACACGATTCCCGTCCAGGGGAAATCCGGATCGCTCATCGGTTTAAACATGTGGAAGAAATCCGGTGGGACAGATTGTTTCAGGCCGGCGAGGCCACCCACCTCGTGCAGTCCCAGCAGGGTAAGCACCACCGCCCCGCCGATCAGGACAAACGTCTGAATCAATTCCGTGTAAATAACTGCCCCCAGCCCCCCGGCCACCGTGTAAATACCGGTGGCAATGACCATTACAATGGCGGAAGTGTACATGTCCCAACCCAGGACTTGTTTGAGCAGCAGTCCCCCGGCAAACAGGGTGACGGAGATTTTGGTCAGCACGTACGCCAGAATGGAAACGGTGGTGAGATACCAGCGACTGGCGCTTCCGTAGCGGCGTTCCAGGAATTCTGGCATGGTAAATACCTTCGACCGCAGGTAGAACGGGACGAACACCCAGCCAAGAATGAGTAGAATGAAGCTGGCCAACCATTCGAAATGGCCGACCGCCATTCCGGTGGCAGCACCCGAACCGGCCAGACCGATGAAGTGTTCGCTGGAAATGTTGGAAGCAAACAGGGAGGCGCCAATGGCAAACCAGCCAACATGACGGCCGGCTAAAAAGTAGTCGGTGGAAGTTTTTTCTTTGCGCGAAAAGTAAAAACCAATGAAGAAAATAATCCCGAAATAGAGGAGGATGATAATCAGATCTGCCCAGGCAAGATTTAGAACCATGAAACTGCTCCTTTGTCTGTTTACTGCTTCAACAGTTAATGCGGCTAGATTTCTATTTTTCCAGGCGGAACGTTTGGCTTAATCCGCCCACCGAAATCCGAAATTCGCCTGCCTCGGAAATAGTGCGGTTGTCCGGTCCGATGAAGCGCAAATCCGCTTCGGTTAAGTGGAAGGTGACCGTTTGTGCTTCGCCCGGCTGCAGATCAACCTTGGCGAAACGTTTCAGTTGCTGCACGGGCGGAGTTACCGAGCGCACCAGATCGCTGAGATAGAGCAGGACCGCTTCTTTTCCGGCCCGCTTGCCCACATTCTTTACCTGCACCTGAATTTCCAACGAATCGCCGGGACGAAGAATTTTTTTACTTAATTGAAGATGGCTGTATGCGAACCGGGTGTAACTCAAGCCGAATCCGAAAGGAAATTCCGGGTCGTAACTGTTCGGTTTGGCAATTTCGCTGTGCTTGTAATCGTAGCACATTAGTTTATTAGGAAACTTCGGGTAGGTGAAGGGAAGTTTGCCGGAGGGATTTACTTCTCCGAACAGCACCTCGGCGATAGCCGGTCCGCCTTCCAGACCGGGTAAGTAAGCCAGAAGAATGGCATCCATTTGTTCAACGATGGGATGGATTAATCGAGGACGCCCTTCCGCCAGCACCAGGACCACCGGTACGTTGGCCCCACTGACGGCCCGGGCCAGGGCGTACTGGGCTTCCGGCAGATAGAGATCGTTAATGTTCCCGGGGGTTTCGCAGTAGGCCGGTTCTCCCAGGCAAAGAATCACTGCGTCCACTTCGCTCGCGGCGCGGGTCACGGCGGGAAGGTCCAGAGTACGATCGTAATCGGCCCCCGGCAGGTAGATAACCCGCTCTTTACCGAGTTTCTGCTCAATCGCTTCCAGAATGGTTAATTTTTCCGGCGGGTAGTAGCTCTCGTCCCCTCCCTGCCAGGTAAAACTCCAGCCGCCGTTCAAGCGGGCCAGGGAGTTGGCGGTTGGTCCGGTTACCAGCACCCGAATGTTCCTGGCCAGTGGGAGCACCTGGTGGCGGTTTTTCAGCAGGGTGAGGGATTCGCGAGCCGCCTGCAGTGCCACCCGGCGGGAGCGTTCGCTGGCAAATTGGGTTTTCAGATTCGGATCGGGATAGGGATGTTCAAACAGGCCCAGCTCGAACTTCAGGCGTAAAATGCGGCGTACGGACTGGTCAATACGCGCTTCGGAAATTTTTCCCTCCCGCACCAGCGCCAGCACGTCGTCGTAAAAGCTGAAATCGAAGGGAACCATGCTCATGTCGATGCCGGCTTCCAGCGCCAGGCGGGCGGCTTCTTTGCGGGAAGCGGCCACCTTCTCCCGTTCGTACAGGTTAATCACATCGTACCAGTCGGTGACCACCACCCCGCGAAATCCCAGCTCTTTCCGTAACACATCGGTGAGCAGGGTTTTGCTGGCGTGCACCGGAATGCCGTTAATTTCGGAGGAATTGACCATCAGCGTGTGGACACCGGCTTCGGTGGCGGCCCGGAACGGCGGCAGAAAAATTTCCCGCAGCATGCGTTCGGGAATCCAGGCCGGGGTGCGGTCCTGACCGCTGAGAGGAAAACTGTAACCCAGGTAATGTTTCATGCAGGCGGCCACCCGGGTCGGTTGGGAAAGGTCGTTGTCTTCTCCTTCCAGGCCCTTAATGTAAGCGGCTCCGAGCACGCTTACCAGGTAAGGATCTTCGCCGTAAGTCTCGAAAAACCGGGGCCAGAGCGGTTGACGTCCCACTCCCAGCACCGGATTGAAGTTCCAGGGAATGCCGGACGCCCGCACCTCCAGAGCGGTGATTTCGCCTTCTTTGCGCACCAGCTCGGGATTCCAGGTGGCGGCCATGCCGATGCTCTGAGGAAAAAGGGTGGCGTTCCGGGTGTAATTGGCCCCGTGAATGGCGTCGATGCCGTAAATTACCGGAATGCCCAGACGGGTTTTCCTGGTGGCCAGATCCTGAATCGTGCGAATAATCTCATGCCAGTGTTCCAGGCTGTAGGCACCCGGATCCACATTGAGAATGGAACCTACGTGATGGTTCACCACCGTATCGTAAAGCCGGGCGGTATCCAGCTCGTGTTTTCCGTCCGCGCTTTTTCGGGAAACCACCTGAATGGTGACCTGCGTCATCTGACCCACTTTTTCTTCCAGGGTCATTTGCCGAAGCAACTGGTCCACTCTCTGATCTAGTTCGTCCGCGGGAACAGCCGCCAGAAGTGCCGCGGCGAGGGACAGCACGCACATGAGAACGAGCAACCGTCTCGGAATTGTAAAAACCATCTTGCTTCTCCGTTATTCAATCCTCTTTGAAATTATTTGAAGAAATTTAAATTTACCTGCACCATGACATTTCGTCTTTTCACTGCTTTGACTATTTTCAATCGGGTCATTTCAAGTAAAGCAATTTACCCGGGGACGTCCGCGAAAGCCCTTCCAGCTGGAAATAGTAAATCCCGGAAGCCAGGGAATCCCGACCGCTGTCCAGCTCCAGACGGTAAGTATGTTCTCCGGACGGCAGGACGCCCAGATCCATCCGGCGAAGGGTTCTCCCCAGCAGGTCGTAAATCTTCAAATAAACTCGCTGAGGTTTGGCGAGCAGAAAATGAATGGTGGTCGCCTGGTTAAAGGGATTGGGATAGTTGGGGAGCAGCTGGATGTCGGCGACCGCTTGAATTCCGGTGGTGGTATGCAGGGCGGTAAGCGGTTCCGGGGTGAAATAACCGCTTACGAACACCAGCGGAGCGTTCCAGTTGATGGCAATTTCGTTGGAAGCGTAACTGCCCTGATCGTCGATGTAGCAAAGGGCGGCCGGAGTGGAAGCGGTGAAATTGCCCGCCAGCACCGGATCCTGCAAGTATTCGTTTGGTCCTCCGGCCAGCAATCCGGGAACCGGTTCAACAATCCCGTCGGCCACCGAGGGAGCGTGGTGAATATGCATCGGGTAATAATCTCCCATCTGGGTGACGAAACTCATCCGGTGAGCATTCAGCCCCAGAATGTAGTGAAGCTGGGCGAGGGCCGCCTGGCGGTAGTCCGCATTGCCGGTTTTCTCGTAAGCGGCAATCAACAGGATGGCATTGTTCAGGACGGCGGAGTTCGATCCCCAGTAGTATTCGCCGGGATTCAAGACGACCTGAAAGCCGTTGGTGCCGGCGCGTTGTAAAAGATTCTGGCAGTAATTTTCCAACCCGTAGCGCAATTGAGTTTGCGCCACCTGACTGATGCCGTCGCGGGTTCCCAGCAGGTATTCCAGTTGGGCCAGCGAGCGAACATTTTGCCAGCTCATGGCGCCGGGAAACAATCCGGCTTCCTGGTAATGAGAAATGAAATAATTGTGATATTCGCTGTTGCCGGTGGTCAGGAACAGTTCCACAGCGGCCCAGAGACGTTCGTCCCGGTCGTCGGAGTCGCCGTACTGGCCGGTATTGGTGCCCGGCGGATTCTGAAAACCGCCCGCGGGAAGGATGTCCGGGTGAGCCTGCAGGAACTGCCAGGCTTTCTCGGCGGCGTTCAGGCACCGCCAGGCAAACAGGGAATCGAACGGCTGGTAAATGCGAGCGGCTTGAGCCAGATTGGCGGCAAAATTCCCGGTTGCGGTGGTGGAAAGCTGGTAAATGTAGCGGGTCCAGGTGTCCTGCTGGGGCATGCGAAAAGAGGGAAACTGTTCAGTCGTCAGCTTGAAGTGAACCCCGCCCGAAGGACGCTGCATTTTGAGCAGCCACTCCAGTTCGTAGCGAATTTCGTCCAGGAGATCGGGAACGCCGTTGCCGCTCTCGGGAATGTTCAGATCGTCGAAGGCAAATTGCTGCGGCATCTGCTCGTACGCCATGAGCAGGGTGCCCACACTGATGCCCGCATTAACCACGTATTTTCCGTAATCGCCGGCGTCGTGCCAGCCGCCCCGGGTTTCCTGAAAGCCGCTGGTGTCGCAGGAACTGTGAAAAAACGCGTCCGCCAGGTGACATTTGCTGTGGAAATAGGATCCGGCGAATTGGCTTACCAGATCCATTCCACAGCGCTGAAAATAGTACCCCTTCACGGCTTTCCGCTTCAGTTCCCGATAAGCGGTATCTGCAATCAGGAATGGGAATGACCAGCCCACCCCGGGAACTTCGATGATGTAGGAACCAGGCGTTTCCAGAGTGCTGAAGTCGCCCCGGTAAAGGGTCAAACCGGTGGCCGGATCGTCCGAGGAGAACAGCGCCAGGGCGCCCCGGAAACTTACCGTATTTCGGGAAATTTCCCGTACCAGAAAGCTGTCCGCCGGCTGGCTGACGAAAAGGTACTTGGATGCTCCCGGAAGGTAGCCCAGCTGATCCACGAAGACCTGCGCCGGCAGCGAAGCGATGAGTAAGAGGAGACCCAGAAATAGCCCCGAAAGGCCGCCGGGTGTTAGCAGAGCCGAATGTGTTTTTGAATGCATGCGAATTCCTGTCTGTTTCTGATTGTGTTTTCGCAAGGGGCTTAAGCCCCTTCCAAAGGGCCTTTAAGGCCCTTGCTTCCCAACCGCCGTAAACGGCGACCCCTGCCGGACTAAAAATCAATCCCGAGGGAATATTTCTGCACGCTTTCCAGCAGCCCAAAATCCAGATAGGCAAAATCGATGTGCAGCATTACGTTGCCCATCAGGGGATAGTTTAACCCGGCGCCCAGGGTGAGGGACTCCTCGGAATCCTGCAGGAAAAGCGATTTGTAGCCCGCTCGCAGGGCGAACATCTGTTTGTACACATATTCCACCCCCACGTGTACGCTCTCGTAATTGTCGTTGGGGTGCTGGGCGTCTAACGCGGCAACCATCTGGTGCAGATTGGTTTTAAAGACCTGGTAGGCCAATCCCACCCGGAAATTCAACGGCATGGGCCAGAAGTCCATTTTAATGTTGGCGGGAATCCGGCCGTTGTTTCCCGAAGCCGCTGGATCGGGATCGTACAGAACCATGGTGTTGTTGCCGTCCATGCGCATTTTAGTGCCGAAGTTGGTCATGGACATTCCCAGAATGAGTCCCTTGAAGGGGGTCTGGTAATGGACGCCCACGTCCAGGGCAAAACCGGTGGCGGACATCTCCCAGATGCTTTGACGGACAAACTTGGCATTCAGCCCAATGGAAAAGCGGTCTGTCAGACTGAAGGCGTAAGCCAGACTGGCGGCAAAATCGCCGGCCCGAAAGGTTTGTCCGGTGCCGTCCGGTTCTTCCAGGGTGGTTACTTCCATTTCGTCCATGCTCAGAGCGGTAACGCTCAGGCCCACGGTGCCGCGTTTGCCCACCCGAAAAGCCGCCGCTAAAAAATCGAAACGAGTGTCGGCAATCCATTCGGTGTGGTTGAACAAAATGCCGTGGCGCCGCAGTTTGGCCAGTCCGCCCACATTCCAGTAAATGGCGCTGGGATCGTCGGCCAGGGCGGTAAACGCCGTACCCATGCCCAGCGCCCGCGAACCGACCCCGATCTCCAGAAAAGTGGCCGCCGTGGTGCCGCGCTTCGAAACGTTGCTCCGGTAGTTCTGAGTTTGAGCGGACGAAAATTGGATTCCAACCAATAGCAATACCAAAGCAGTGACAAACATCCTTTTTCTCATCGGAAACCTCGTTTTTATCTCAACATTCAATCTTTCCTCGTTTGGTCTTGTTTGCCCTTATTTTATGACCGCAAATTTCCCTACATGGGTGCCAATTCCCGGGGCATCCACATGGTAGATGTACACCCCGTAAGCAATTTCCATTCCGTCATCGGAAATCAGGTTCCAGGATTCGGCACCGTCTTCCATGGGAGCGTTGTGGTACAGCGTTTTCACCAGGGCTCCGGACATGGTGTAGATTCGAATCGTACACTTGGCCGGAAGGTGAATAAAGTCAATCTTTCGTTCGCCGCGTCCGGAACCGAAGAGCGTGCGCCGTTCCCAGGCTGCCGCGCCGAGATAGGGATTGGGTACCACCCGAATTTTGTCCAGTTCTTCCTGCGCCAGGGCCTTGTCTTCGCGCGCGGCGTGGGTGGTAAAGCGGAAATAATCGCCTTCGCGGAATGGCTTGGTGGTGCGAATAATGTAGCGGTCGCCCGCCTGCGGTTCCACCGGCGTCTCCCCCGGCTTCCGGGGCGGGAAGTAGGTAATATCCCAGGCAAACTTGTAGCTGGTGCCCACAAACTCAATTATGGTGAGGGAATCCCCCACCGAGAGCTGCCCGTCCTGGTCCTTGTCCCAGATTTCAAAAGCGGTGTCGTAATCGTAGGTCAGGTTGTGAATCTTGAAACGCACCGGGATTTTAAAATTGTAAGAGGTGTCCACGTAATCGTCGTAAAAGGTGATTTCATAATCGGCCGGCCAGGGAGCGGAGAGCACCGCAAAGGCGGTGTGCTTCTGAACGTGAATATCCAGATTGCTGCTGCCAATCAGCCAGCCGGTTTGCGCCGTGTCCACGCTGATGACGGTGTCGTTCTGCAGGGTGACCACCATCCCGTCGAAGGGCAAGCTGGGTTTATCCGGCCCGAACTCGCTGGCATCGTTGTCCGCGCTAATCAGCAGCGATGTGTCCGGAAGCTCTTTGTAAATGTCGTAGGTGGTGGTTTTGTAGTTGGGGAGCTCGCCTTCAGAATGGAAAAGGATCTTGTAGGTGTTTCCCTCCGTCACCAGCGCGGGAGCAATTACTTCCACATTGAGCGCGCCGGTTCCCACGCCGGAGGTGATTTCGTTCAAATCGCCCTCAATCTGGGGTGGTACGTACCCGGCCGCCGGCGCGTTGGGGGTAACCACCGCGCAGTTGATGTCCACAAACTCCAGATTGCCGGCAAAGTCTT
>JAJRXE010000045.1 GCA_024276455.1 Calditrichota bacterium | reverse complement strand
TCCATGGTGCAGGAGGATATTAAAAAATTGGTGGCCTATTCCTCGGTGGCGCACCTGGGTTTTGTAATGCTGGGTATTTTTGCGCTTACGGTTCAAAGTGTTCAGGGCGGTCTCATTCAAATGATTAATCACGGATTATCGACCGGGGCGCTCTTCCTTGCCGTTGGAATGATC
Source organism: Calditrichota bacterium (assembly GCA_024276455.1). Taxonomy (GTDB): domain Bacteria; phylum Calditrichota; class Calditrichia; order RBG-13-44-9; family RBG-13-44-9; genus JAJRXE01. The sequence goes on along the minus strand of JAJRXE010000045.1, from coordinate 4,384 downwards.
TACGAACGGCGCCACACACGCCAGATTGCCGATTTTGGCGGGGTCAGCAAAGTCATGCCGATCTTTGCCGCGCTGTTCATGATTGTGTGTCTGTCGTCCCTAGGCTTACCGGGCACGAATGGTTTTGTGGGCGAATTCTTAATCCTCTTGGGTACTTTCAAAGTCACCAAAACGTTTGCAGTGCTGGGCACGGCGGGCATTATTTTTGCCGCAGTGTACCTTTTGTGGATGTACAAGCGGGTGATGTTCGGGCCCCTGACCCGCAAAGAAAATGAGGCCTTAACGGATCTGGAACCCCGGGAAATCGGCATTCTGTTAGCCGTAATCGTCTTTATCTTCTGGATTGGCGTGTATCCTTCCACCTTTATGAACAAGACCGAGGCGACCGTCATGAAACTGATTCAACAGGTGGAAAAAGCCCGGGTGGAATTGAAGCTGGAAAAGCGGGTACCGCTTCTGGGAGAATTGTTCCATTTCGGCAACGATTCTAATTTGGATTAATTGAGAAAAAACGATTGTTTTTTTGAGTGGAGGAATAGAAGGAATGACTGTGAACATTGGCAGTGCAGACTTTTTGGCGATACTTCCCCAGATCGTAGTTGCGTTTTTCGGACTTTATTTACTGGTACAAGCGGTGGTCACCCCGAAATTGGATCGCCGGGTGCTGGCTTATCTCGGTATGCTTGGAATCGGTTTTGCCATAATCGCCAACTTATTCCTGTTGAATAAAGACTATCTGGCCTTTTATGATATGGTGCGTGTGGACCGGCTGACCGTGGTGCTGAATTTTCTCTTTCTGACCACGGCCGGATTGAGTCTGTTAATGTCCACCAGTTATTCCCGCTACGTGGATGTGGATTTTACCGAGTTTACCCCTTTATTGCTTTTTTCCACCATGGGCATGATGTTCATGGGCAGCGCGGCCCATCTCATGGTTATCTTTCTGGGCCTGGAAACTATGTCAATTGCGCTTTACATCATGGCCGGGTACCGCCGGGACAATTCCTATTCGCTAGAAGCTGCGCTAAAATATTTCCTTTTAGGCGCGTTTGCGACCGGATTCCTGCTTTACGGAATTGCTTTGATTTACGGCAGTGTGGGGTCGGCCAGTTTGTCCCGCGTCACGGAGTATTTTGTTCAGAATGCCCTTTCCATGAATCTGGTAGCGCTGGCGGGACTGGCTTTCTTGATTATTGGTTTCGGCTTCAAAGTAGCGCTGGTGCCGTTCCACATGTGGACTCCCGATGTGTACCAGGGAGCTCCTATTCCGGTTACCTCTTTCATGGCGGTGGGAGCCAAAGCGGCCGGTTTTGCCGCAATTCTGCGCGTGATTACTCAGAGCAGTTTCGCCATTTCTTTTCATTGGATCGATGTACTCTGGGTTCTGGCCGTGTTAACCATGACGGTTGGAAACATCATTGCCCTGGTACAGGACGATATCAAACGCCTGCTGGCTTACTCCAGTATTGCCCATGCCGGGTACATTCTGGTGGGAGTGGTGGCTGCCAACGAGCTAACGGTACCGGCGGTCATGTTCTATCTGATTGTCTATTTACTGATGAATACCGGGGCTTTCGCAGTGGCGGCCATGGTGGGCGGTAAAGGAGAAAAAGGAACAAAGATTTCCGCTTACCACGGTCTGGCCAAAACTCAGCCGTTGTTGGCGCTCGCGATGGCCGTGTGTATGTTTAGTCTGGCGGGATTTCCTCCCACGGCCGGTTTCATGGGCAAGTTTTACCTCTTTAGTGCAGCCATGCAATCCGGCTTTGTCTGGTTGGTTATTTTCGGGGTTTTGAATTCCCTGATTTCGGTCTATTATTACCTGCGGGTCGTGGTGGCCATGTACATGTACGAGCCGGGTGAAGAGCAAACCCTGCATCCCATCCTTTCCGGCCTGGGAGTGGTGATTCTGTTTACTATCCTGGGGGTGCTTTACTTCGGATTATTCCCGGGAAGTTTGATGGGAATTACCTATTAACGATTGTTGAACAGGGTGGCAAGGCGAAATTTGCAGTGAAAGAAAAAATGTCTTGATTTAACTCCCTTAAGAATTTAAATTTTTGGGCGATACTAATAACGAATAAAAATTTTGAGGGTGCTTATCGACCTTTGTTAAGGAAATTTTTTGGTTGACTGAATTTGTTTCGAGAACGAAAATAAATTGGATTCCTTAACGAAAGGTTAATAATGCACCCATTAGATCAGACCGAATGTCGAATGGGTGTAACCATAAAAGAACATTCGGTTTTTTATTTATAAGGAGGATCGACAATGAGGTTGTTTTTTGTAGTGGTATTGGTTGCGATGCTGGGTCTTTGGGTTAGCGCATTTGCTCAGGGCGAAGCAACGGTGCTGTTTTTAATGATTAACCCCGGTGCCCGTCAGGGCGGAATGGGTGAAGCCGGTGTAGCTCTGGCCAACGACGTGAATGCCGCCTATTGGAATCCCGGGGGATTGGCTTTCCAATACGAGAATCCCGAAACGGATTCCAAAGGTGAAGCAACATTGATGCACGTGAACTGGTTGCCTCAGTTCAACCTGGGCGACATGTATTACGATTATGCCGCCGGCCGTTATTACATTCAAGATGTAGGAATGGTGGCTCTCTCTCTGCAGTACATCAATTACGGGGAACAGATTCACACCGACGATCAGCAAAACGAACTGGGGCGGTTTAACAGCAACGAAGTGGCCGTAACGGCCAGCTACGCGGTAAAGGTGAAAGAAAACATCGGTTTGGGTGTGAACCTGAAGTACATCTATTCCAGCCTTTCGCCGGTGCAGGTAAGCGCCGAGCAGGGAAAGGGAATCGGTACTTCTTTTGCCGTGGACCTGGGGGTGTTATACAAGCCTGGATTTGCCAAGAATTTGCGTTTGGGTGCCAACCTGAGCAATGTGGGGCCGAAAGTGACCTACATAGACAAAGATCAGGCCGATCCGTTGCCCACCAACCTGCGTTTGGGTCTGGCGTATCACCTGATTAATTCCGAATACAACCGCTTGACCCTGGTTTACGATGTGAACCGATTGCTGGTCCATCGGGACAGCACCACCACCGATCCGCTGTTTAAGGCCATGTTCTATTCCGCCTGGACGGACGGCGGTTTCCGTAAATTCACCCATTCCATCGGAATGGAGTATTGGTATTCCGATCTGATTGCTCTGCGGGCCGGTTTCTTTTATGAAGATCCCGATTACGGCGGCCGCAAGTTTTACACCTTTGGCGGCGGACTGCGCTATTCCATCTTCGGTTTCGATTTTAGTTACATCTACGGTTCGGTGGAAGATAATCCTCTGTCCGATACCATGCGGTTTTCGCTCTCGGTTCGTTTCTGAGCGGGATTCTTTCCGAACGGCAAAACAGGATGGTTGGAAATCTGCCGGGGTAAAAGCGGACTTTTTCCCCGGAATAGACCGTCGTTTTTTGCACGTTTGATGTCTCCTTCGGCTTTTTGATCTTAATCCCGGAGCAATTCTTCCAACCGTTTAAACTGATGAGTGGAATGGCAGTATGAAATTGGGAAACAGCATTGGGTTATTTCTATTCTTGTATTTTATTTTCAATGGGTCGGTGACCGTGGCCCAAACACAGTCGCCGGACACACTACGGATACTGGCGATTCGGGTGGAATTTCAGCAGGACGACGACCCCACCACCACCGGGGATGGCACTTTCGATCTTTCCGTGGCGGAAGACCGTACCCTCATTGATCCTCCCCCGCACAACCGGGCCTATTTTCAGGATCATTTACTATTTGCTCGCAATTATTTCCGGAGAATATCCCACGGACGGCTGATTATTGAGGCCGAAGTATTTCCCCAGGAAAAAGACCGGGCTTACCAGCTGGATGAACCAATGGCTTATTACAATCCGAACACTTCGGTTCGCGATATTAACGAGGGCCTGGCCCGGCTGTTACGCGATGCTCTGTTAAAAGCCGATCAAGACCCTGCGATCGATTTTAGCCGCTACCAGAGTTTTATTGTATTTCATGCCGGGGTGGGAAAAGATATTGACTTGGGTTTTGACGACACCCCGCGCGATATTCCCTCTCTTTTTCTCACCGAAGAGTTCCTCCAGGAATATCTGGGAGAAGCGGGTATTCCGGTTCAAGATGGCCAGGTGAGAGTGAAAAATGGAATTATTTTGCCGGAAACGGAAAGTCAGGCCGGCCTGGAAATCGGGTTGAACGGCATGATTGTTTCCAACATCGGCTCGCAATTAGGCTGGCTAGACATGTTTAATCCCGAAACCCGCCGTTCTGCCATCGGACGCTTCGGATTAATGGACGCCGGACTGTTTAATGGGGACGGCTTGCTCCCGGCCATTCCCTGCGCCTGGACCCGGGTGGAAGCCGGGTGGGAAAGACCGCAATTGATTACC
>JAJRXE010000044.1 GCA_024276455.1 Calditrichota bacterium | reverse complement strand
GTCTTTATCCAGATATATTTTTTCAAATGGTTTTTGTTTAAATCCGGTGGTGTAAATAAGTCGTAATAATTGGCGGTAACGGTAATCCCCAAGATGAATTAAATTACTGAAGTAACTTCCGGTCAGGGAGAAAACCCCTTCGTTGAGTTGATGGTCACGGATAAAACTTCCGATTCTTAACACCAATTGGTTGTAACCGAATTTGGGCCAGTATTTAGCACCGGCGGCACCAATTCCCCAATAAAATCGCCGGAAGTACTCGTTGAATTCCTGGCCAAAGAGTACTTGAAGTAGGTACCCGTAGGGAACAAATTCTGGAATGGTGAAATGTAGTAGCATGCGGGTTTTTAAATAGTTGACTTTAATTAGATTTAGACCTCCCAACAGGAATACCCGGTTGTGGAAAAAATAATTACTGTCGGGATCGGTGAAAGGACGAAGCAAAAAGTCGTGTCGTTGCAAGCGGGCAGTGAAAATGAAATTTTTCCTTTCTTTAGGATTGCCAAGAATAAACGAACGGCCGAGCCAGATATCTTGTAAATCTTCTGAATATTTTATATTGTAGAGGCTGTCGTCCACCGTCTTTTCCATTCGATCTACATAGTATTGAAGATCCACCCCACCACCGTATTTCGTGTAGTTGGTAATAAAACCCTTACTCAATTTGAGCTGGAATTTCCGGCGTCGATCTTTTTCGAAATAATTGAATTCTCCCTTTACGAATTTACCCCAAAGGTTGTTGATTAAATATTGTCCTTCAACACCAAATTGGGGAGAATAATCCTGGTTAAAAATAAATCCCAGACGAACTTCGTTGCCGGTACCAAGGAAATTGCGATCGAAAACCGCAAGGTTGGAACGTTTAACCGACTTTATGGAGCCGGTGGCGCCTAAGGAAACTTTGTCCTGGGTTAGTACCAGGATGTCTACCAGATTCGAATCTTCCTCGCTTACCCGTACAAGGATTTCGGCATCAGAAATGTAGGGTAATTCACTAAGAATCCGTTCATTGTCAGCCAAGAGTTCAGGGCTGAGAAGGTCTCCCTCTTTAAATAACATGTTTTTTCGGATTACTCCTTCCCGGGTGTCCACATGGGTGCGATCGATCCAGGAAGCAAAACCGGATCGGGGGACAAGGGAACTGTCCCGAATGGAAGGGGCTAGGAGATTTACGTTCCGGAAGTAAATATGGCTGATTCGTTTCCCGGAGAAAGGGTAAAACTTTTCGTCGGCATTTCGAAAATTATCGTTGTTTAAGTACCGGCCCCCCGGGTTCACAAAAATTGAATTGACCAGGCTTTGCAGCCATTTAAAACGGCTGGATTTTTTTTGAAGGTAGTTGTAGAGAGCATCGTCATTATCAGTCAGGGAATCCGGCTGCGGCTTCGATGAGTCGGCCTCTTGAGGTTGGTAAGCATTCGGAGCAAGCAGGGTATCGTCTGGAAGCGAACCGGTTGAATCGGGTACAACCCGGGTTTGGGGAAAAAATGTCCAACCACGAGTCGGATACCCTATTAGCAAGATTAAAAATAGGAAAAATAATATATTCCAGAACGTAATATTTTGATTTTCAAACTTAATAAACATACAAAGTAATTTGGATTTGAGAATATGTTTACCTGCGCTACAAATTAGCGAATCGTGGGAAAAATTACAAGTTTAAATCGTACCGCCCCCGGATTACTCATTCCGCCGCTTAAAAAGTGGTAGAAGTTGTTCTGTGGAGAAGAAAACTTAGAAATAACAGTATGGTTATTTTTTAGTGATCTCTAGATCGTTGTTTATTCAGTGTAATCTGGTGGCAATTCGGGATCGAAGTCAAATTAATCCGGCCTTTTCTGTTCTTCCAATCGAAAAAACACTTGCTTCGGCCCATGATTTTTGTGTATTATTTTGCTTGAAATGCAGTTTTGCTGAATTTGAATACCGATTACTCTTTTTCCTGATTCAATCCAGAAACGAAAAAACGGGAACATTGTGCATGAAAACTTGGGTTTTTCTGGTTCTTTTGTTGTGGGGGTTATTACTGCCCGGAGTAGTGAACGGAAACGACCATCCTCGTTCTCTGAATCTTTCTTTATTTTATCCGGTCAGTACCAACGGATCGAAAGAGGTTGCAACCCGAGTGAACATTTCTTTATTATACGGAAATGTGGGTAGGGTAACGTCTTTTGATCTGAGTGGCTTGGTTAGCGTAATCAACCGCGATTTCTCCGGATTTCAGTTCAGCGGCCTGGTCGGCATTGTAAAAGGGGATGGGTCGGGACTGCGAATTTCCGGCTTGGTTAACTGGACGGGAGGAAGGTTCGGTGGTTGGCAATTCGGTGGGTTTAACCATGCCGGAATTTTGCAGGGCGCTCAGATTGGGATTTTAAACACGACGGATTCGGTGAAGAGCGGTTTCCAGGTAGGGTTTATTAATGTGGCGAAAAAACAAAACGGGGTGCCATTCGGATTGATTAATATTGCTGAGAATGGTAAATTGCAACTTTTACTTTACGGCACCACTTATTCTAACCTTAATCTGGGGGTGCGTTTCCTAGCTAACCAGTATTATTCCGAATTGGCTATCGGTCAAACCAATTTGGAGTTCTGGACGGAACAGTCAACCACGTTGAGTTTTCATTACGGATATATGATGCCGCTCACGGAAGAAGACGAATACCAATTCAGCATCGATGCGGGGTATATTCATGTGGCCAATAATCCGGAATTTTACAAACCCAATCCGGAAGAAGATTTCTTTGCTTTGCAACTTCGCTTGTTGTTACACATCAAATTAACATCCGAAATCAGCGCCTTTGGTGGAGGCGGCACAACCTTAACCTTTGAAAATTACGCGATTCCGGCGGATAAATATTTTCGGGTGCTCTTTTTAGCCGGTATTTCGTTTTATTAATCTAAAAAGTGGTCGCAGTTTCGTATTCGAATGTTGGTAAATAAAAGGAGAGGTAAATGATTGGGGTGAACGCTTGGCACAGCAACAATTTGAAAGGGAAAGGGTTGCTGTTGTTCTTGCTGGTAGTCTTTATGCTTCTTCCCGACATGGTTAAAGCCCAGTACATGGACATAGATTATCAGCACGAAGAGTGGCAATTTCAGGCTACTTTGTTTTCCTGGCTCCCGATTCAGAAAGGAACGGTAACCATCGGCGATAAAACCACCTCTGCCGATGTGTTTTTTAAAGACCTTTTAAAAGGCAGAGGGTGGGGATTAAACGGCCATATCGAAGCCCGGATGGAGAAGTTACTCTTCATTATGGAAGGTATTTTTGTTCAAAGTTTTGACAAAGATAGTCTGGACGAGCTGGATTCCTATGTGACTTTGCTGGAAGGGGCGTTTGGTTACAATGTGGTTCCCTGGTTGGATGTCATTGTGGGCGGTCGCTATTTTAAATTAAAAGCGGTGGTGCGCGAGATTGGGGTCTCAGAGGTGGAAAAGCGGAAGAGTTGGTTTGATCCCTTTCTGGGTCTTCGTGCCCGGGCGTTTGTAATGAAGCCCCTTTTTGTATTTGCCCGGGGGGATGTCGGGGGCTTTGGAGTCGGTTCGGATTTTGCCTGGAATCTCAGCGCTGGATTGGGATTCAAAATGGCCAACTTTGCCGTGCTGGCCGGTTACCGGGTATGGGATGTAAAATACCAGAGCGGCGAAGGGCAAAGCCTGTTTAAGTACGACGTGCAGCATGCTGGTCCCCAGGCCGGATTTACCCTGTACTTCTAACTAAACCGGCCTTTTTTCGGTAAGTTAGTCTGTTAAAATATGAAGGAGCGAATAAAAAAGTAAGTCTTTTTTTGTGGATTCAGGAGACGCTTTTCGAACGCCCAAAGTGTTAGACAATAGAATACTTATTTCGATTAGATTTTATTTCTGGGCTCTACGAAAAAACTCGCCATTTACGGCTTATAAAAAGCCCTGGAAAAATAGCGGCTCACCCGGATGATCTGTAAATAACACCAGGACAAATCCGTTGCTGTTTTTTTCCGCAAAGGGAGACTTAAAACCACCTTTTACGATATGGGATTATCAGAAAAAACATTTCCGATAAGCTGGCAGAAAATCATTGCCAATAACGCTCGAGGGATGAATCTTTTTTTAGTGGAGGAAGCAAAAGCACAAGGGCTGGAAAGTTCCCCAATCCCCGTCGTTGCCGTCGCCCGCCGGGCGTTGGAAGAATGGTTTGCCAACGGAACGCTCAACCTTCCCTTTCTCTTTTCTACCAACGGAATAACGAGGTGGGCGTTTATGCGTAATTTTAGCAGGGATTTTCCCGACAGTTTGGCAGGGGTGATTCCCCAGCAGGATTTAGTGGCCCGTAGCACGTTGCAGAACGACTATTTTGTTTTGCTAATTTTGTTCGTTCGCTGGTCCGCCACCCTGGTTTTTAGTGTTACATTTTTACGTCGGGGAAAAAAGAGGTATTTGTGGTGCGGTACCGCCAGTCCTCCAGGCCGATATTTCTAAAACACAAAGATGAAGAAATGTTTTTTATTCGCAACGGCTCCTGCAGCCGTCAACTATCCATGAGTCAAATATTAAAATATGTACAGAAAGAGAAGGTCGGAGTTTTAGTCCATTTTTTTACGGTTGAAAAGAATCAGGATGTTTTAAATGAAGTGGGTGTGCCTTTGAAAACAGTAGTTAAATATCTATGGGGGGGACTCTTTTTGGGCGTAATTTTATTACGCTGCGCCTCTGTTACCCACTGGATGGTTTACCAGATAGCGGAAAAATATCCTGAAGCCATTTTTTATATCGAGACGGATGAGCCGCTGGTGGCACTGACCATAGACGATGCCCCGAACCCCGACACCACACCGCAAATTCTGGATACCTTGAAAAAATACCAGGCTCACGCAACGTTTTTCATTATTACCGACAATCTGAAAGGAAACGAGGAGATCGTTTTGCGCATGCTGGCGGAAGGACACGAGATTGGGAATCACATGCCCCTGGACGAGCCCAGCGCCGATTTACCGTTTCCGGAATTTGTGGTAAAATTTAACCTGGCAGACAGCCTGCTGCGCCAGTTTGCTCCGGTGCGCTGGTTCCGGCCCGGATCGGCCTATTACAGCAAAGAAATGGCCCGTTTTATTAAAAACGATCCCCGGGGGTACCGTCTGGTATTGGGCTCGGTTTATCCCCTCGATGCCCAGATTCCCTTCTCTTCCTGGGCATCCCATTATGTGGACTGGTCCACCCGTCCGGGAGACATTATTGTTTTGCACGATGGAAAAAAACGTGGCCGCCGAACCCTGCACACTTTAAGCAACGTTTTGCCCGATATGAGGAAAGAGGGGTTGCGGGTGGTGACCCTGACCACACTCTACGAACATCGGAAAAGAAAATAATACAAAATTGGGGAGATTTAGATGACACAGCGAAAGAGTTTTAAAATAATAGCAGCCCTCATTGGAATGCTGCTGCTTGTGGCTTGCTCTTCCAACGAGCGGGTAGTGGTTAAAACCCGGAAATTACCGGTGGTTTACGACGCCCTCTATCCCTACTACGTAGAAGTGAGTGCCTTGAGCCAGATTCGTCCGCGGGGCCAGGCTTACGGAGGAAGCGCCGGACATGCGGTTCTTTTTTTGAAGGGAGCAAAATGGGTGAAGGATGCCCCCTACCCGACGATTGCCGTTTGTGATGAAAACGAGGTGGATTTGAAAAATCCTGATAGTGGAGTGGGGGTGAGTGTGGATAAACTGTTTCAGAATGTGAACTGGATTGCGGTGCCCACCCGTTCACTTTTTTATTTCGGGTATCTACCCGAATTAGCGCCATTGAGCCGGGAAAAATTTGAGGAAACGCTTCGGTATGCCATTAATCTGGGAATTTTTAACGGGATTCAAGTACACGAAGCGTACATTACCGACAAACCGAAAGAAATGAGCGTGCTGGAGTACCTTGCTCGGCAGTCCATTGGAACCGATTACGCCCTGAACTTTGGTCGCTCTATTTTCAGCGTAAGCGTGCCGGTGACCCGCGAGGTACTTCAAAAAGTGGTGGACTTTTTGAACGAGCTGAATCGCGAGTACGCTACCGGAAAAGCCAAGTATAACTGGAGTGGTTACTCGGACAATTGCAGTCATTTGGTGCACAATTCCCTGGCGGCAGCCGGATTCTGGAAACATCAGTCGGTAAAGACCACCAAATTCAAACAGTTGTTCAATCTCTCGGTGCCGGCCAACGAATTCGTGAATCTGTTCGACCGGGCAAATAATTATCCTATCGAGAAAATCAAGAAAATTTACAAAGATGAGGTGCTGCGGAATACGCTGTTAAAATACAACTGGTTGCCGGTGCGGCACGGGGCACTAATCCGTACCTTTCCGGTTCGCCAGGAAAACGAGGTGTACGATCCTCAATTTAAACTGTTCCTGCTGGAATTTCCCATTATTAAATCTAAAACCCGCAAGGCAAAAAGCATGGCCGCAAAAAAAGAGTTCACCGAAATCAAAACCAATCTGGAATATTTCAAGCGGCGTTACGAAAAGATTTTAAGTGAACAAGAAAAGATGCTTCTCAAAAACAAGGACGCCGATTTCCAGAAATTTGCAGAAAAATATTACGCTTACATCCAGCAGCAATTGGATGATGTAAACAATAAACTTTCTCTTATCGCTCGTAATTAAGTAAAACATTTAGGGTGAAAATCATGAGAAAATTGGTAAGAATTCTGTTATTTATTGTGCTTCCGGCAACGCTACTGGCCGGGGAAGGACGTCCCACGGTGGGACTGGTGCTCAGCGGCGGCGGGGCGAAAGGATTAGCGCACATTGGGGTGATTAAGGTACTGGAAGAATTGGGGATTCCGATTGACTATATTGCCGGAACCAGTATGGGCAGTGTGGTGGGCGGTTTGTACGCCGCCGGTGTAACGGTGGAAGAATTAGAAGACATGGCCGTTAACACGAATTGGGATGACGTATTGTACGATATCATAAAGCGGCGGCAACTGCGCATGGATCAAAAAAACTGGGACGGCCGTTACCTGTTAAAACTGCCCATGCAGGGGAAAAAAGTTTACCTGCCCAGCGGGATCATCGCCGGGCAATACATCATGGAGTTGCTTACTCGTCTAACCATTCCGGTGCACGATGTCGATGATTTTTCCAAACTGCCCATTCCGTTTCTGGCTCTGGCCACCGATTTACAAAATGGTCAGGGAATTGTCCTCGATCACGGGTATTTACCCTATGCCATTCGGGCCAGTATGTCCATTCCTTCGGTGTTCACGCCCATGGAAATTGACGGGCACTACCTGATTGATGGCGACCGGGTGCGTAATATCCCCGTAATCGACATAATTCGGCGCTACAAACCGGATATTATTATTGCCGTGGATGTCTCGGCTGTGCTGTACAAAAGGGACGAATTGCGTTCTTTTCTGAATGTAATGAATCAGAGCAACATGTACGGGGCAGTGGCGATAAATGAAGCGCAGTTGAAGCTGGCCGATGTGGTGATTAAACCGGATATTACCGGACTGTCGCCACTGGATTTTAGCAATGCGGCCGATGTCGTAAAACGGGGCGAGACAGCGGCCCGGGCGCTGCAGACGCGCCTGCAAGCTTTGGCCGATTCGTTGAAAAAGTTCGCTCCCCTCCCCAAACCCCCTGAATCCAGTTTGCCGGATTCTATTTTCATTGATGCGATTCGAATCGAAGGACTCCGGGAAGTGTCGCGAAAGACGATTCTCGCGTAGTTGAAGTTGTCTCCCCAGACAAAACACAGTATTCGAGACATTGAGAAGGCCGTTGAGAATGTTTACAGCTTGCAATTTTTTAGCCGGGTGAGTTACCGTATTCGCCGCGAGCCAAATAAGACCGTTCTCATTTTGAGTCTAATCGAAAAGAAGTTAAACAAATTTCAGCTGGGATTTCGTTACGACAACAAAAGGAATGCGTCATTTTTACTCAATGTGCTCATTCGGAATTTAATGCTGGAGAGCTCTTATATTAATTTCGACGTCATGTTAGGAAATCGCGTGGAACTGGATGCGCAGTATTTCGCCCTGTTGGGAGTGTTGCCCGGAGTCGGGTTGAATGCCCGTTTGAATTACGCCGAGGACAATCTGGATTTGTTTTACCAGAAAGACGTCCTGGCCCAATATGGGTTTAAAACGGTCGCGGGAGAGCTTAAAATCGGTTCGATTTTTGCCCGCATGTTTGAGATGAGCGCCGGATTGCGGGGGGAATATATTCGGGCGCGTCCCAATATCGGGCAGGCCGGTTTGCCCCGCTTTGATGAGACCGTTGCTTCTCTGAGTGGGACGCTCTGGATGGATCGTTTCGACCGTTTTTATTTCCCTCGCAGCGGCTACTCGGCTTACCTGCGTTACGACCACGGCTTGAAACGCCTTGGGAGCGAAGTGGCTTACGACCGAATCTTTTTCAAGGCGGCGGCGGCCGTGCCGCTTTCCCGGCTTTTTGTTCTGGGAGGAAAAATCGTCACCGGGTCTATTCGCTCTGCCGAGGCCCCGATTAATGGGGCGTTCAACCTGGGTGGCATCGATGTGTCGGTTCTTCAAACTGACCGGAATCGTTCCTTGTTTTCTTTTTATGGGTTGAACCGCAAAGAACTGTTCGGGTCCAATATTCAGGCAGCTCAATTGTACCTACAGTACAACTTTGCCCGGAAAAATTATCTGACTCTGGTGGCAAACGCCGGAAATATCTTCGATACCTGGACGGACAACGTGCTGAAAGAAAATTACATTGTCGGGTACGGATTAACCTATGGAATGGAAACCCTCTTGGGCCCCCTGGAAATTACCGTTTCCGGAAGCGACGTCCACCGTTTTCTGACCTATTTTCACATCGGGGTGAAGTTTTAAATCGCCCTGATCGGCGAAAGGGAGAGTAACCAGCGTTTCCCGTTTTGCTAGACCCTTGCCAGGTGGGTTACACCTACCGGGCAGTTGTTACCGTTCGAATTTAAAGATAATGTCCATTCCCTTGGTTTTTGAGTTGCCCTCCAGTAATTGAAGAAACAGGTTGCGGCGGATTTCATATTCCACCATGATGGTTTCTTTGGTCACCTCGTCGTCCGTATTGGCACCGAATTCCCGCTGGTAGCTTACGAACAGGTTATTGGTCAAATATTTTCCCACCACAAAGGTAGCCTTATCCCAGTTGTCTTGCGATTTTATTTCAATCATGTCGAGATTCAGCTCTTTGCCGATGGACTGGGTCAGTTCGGTGGATAATACTCCGGCGGCCACGTCCAGTAACAGGCGGTTTCCTTCTCCCTCGGAGATTTCGCTCAGGGTTCCCGGATCACCGTACAGCAAATCTTCTTTACTGCGTCCGAAAAGAATGTACAAAATGGCATCGTCCTGTGTGATGTGTTTCCCATCCAAGGAAAAGTTAAAGGTTAGTTCATCTATTCTGCCATTCACGTTCAGTTTCATGGTTCTCATTTCGTGAGTGTAAGTGCGGAACTGGTATTCGGTTTCCAGCAGAATCTCGGGGTCAAAATCCGGTTCGCCCCGAAAGATTAATTTGCCTTGGCGTATCTCAAAATTTTTACCAATGAAGTTGTAAAATCCGCGAATCACCTGAATTTGTCCGTAGAGGTGGGATTTTTCCCCTTCCTTCATCAGCTTAACTTCGCCCTGAATTTCTAACCGCATCTCCGGGGATCGCAACCAGGTGTTTTCCGGAATGGTGATGGTCAAAGTTCCGGAAAAATCTTTTAACGGAGGGGTGCCAAGGAGCATCTGAATTTTCCGGTTAGCAGCCTGCAGCGGAGAGGTGGCTTGTCGGAAGGAATCCGGTCGAGCCGTTCGGGTAGCCTCTACCAGCAGCGGTACACTCTGGACCGGGCCGGAGCTTTTCGCGGTGGCGCCAAGCAGGGGAGGCAGGTAAAAATCGAAGTGGGTAGCGCGAATAGTACCTTCGAACCGGGAACCGCTGGAGTCGATTTCGGCCAGGAAGGCGCTGGTAACCTGTAGCTGATATTCCCGGGTGTTAAGAAGCGGGAAATCTTCGGCGTGCAGTGTCAGAACCGCCTGTTCCGGTGTAAGGGTCTGCTGGTGGGAATTTGCCTGCACAACCCCCTCTACGTGAAGACTACCCGGCGTTTGGGCGACTCGTAAATGCTTTAGCCGCAACCGGGTGCTGTCTCCCACCAGCTCTCCTTCTATCTGGCGGTAATCCAGACCCAGGTCTGGAAGGCTGAACCGGCCGTTAAGAAGTTTTAAACGACCACCAAACCGGGGATTTCCCAGAGTGTTGTGGAGGTTTAAGTTGCCGACAATTATTCCGTCCAGATTGCGCAGGCGGGTGAAAAGCGGCGCAAAAACATTCAGCCGGTATTTACCGGTGGTAAGGTTGACCATGAGGGGACGCGAGGGCAGGAGGCGAATTTTTTTCTCGTTGAGTAAGAGAAGCGCCGGCAACTGCCCGGAAAAAAGAAAGCTGTCGGAAGGGGTCGATTTGAGGCGAACGTTCCAGGTCAATTGTTCGTCTCGATAAGCAAATTCACCCGTCAGGGTTCGGATGGGTAGAAAACCGACGGTTGCCCGGCGGACGTTCAGGTTCCCCTCGATGATCGGGTTGGTGGATTCGCCAGCAATCCTCAGCGCCAGATCGAGCGTTCCGTTTAGCGGCAGGGAATCTTTCCGAAAGAGATTGAAATTCTCCAGCCGGAATCCCGAAAGGACGATTTCCAGGTCTTCCGGGCCGGGAAAATTCAATGTGCCGTTGAGGAAAAGACGCTGCGGAACGTGCTGCTCCGGCGCAGCCGCAGTCAGTTCAATGCGCTGGAATTGCCAGGAATTCCGGTTAATCGTCATTGCCATGTCGGGGTGTCCTCCACTCCACTGCTGCTCTTTAAAAGAAATCTGCAGGGCGGGAATCCGAACCTGTACCGTGCTGTCGAAAAAAAGGTGGGCGTAAATGGTCGATTGCAGCAGAGCGTTCGGTCGGATGTGCAGCCGAAGGTCCGCCTGTTTGCCCCGAAGACGGGCTTGTCCGCCCAGACTGTCGATTGTTAAATTCCCGTTCTGTAGATTCCGGAAACCTGCTTCCGCCGTCTCGAGTGGCTGCGGTTGATTCCAGCGAAAGTGCAGGTACGCCCGGCCAGAATCGGCCCGGGAATGATTCACCAGAAGGCCGTTCAGGTTCAGAAGCACCTCGCTTTGCAGAGAATCCGGGGGACCGTGCAGGGTGCCCCGAAAGGTACCCCGGGCAGCCAGGGTGTCCAGCGGTAAGTATAAGTAAGCAAGCGCCGGTGCCGGGTCGTGGATTTCTCCCTTGAATTGCAGGTTTACGGGGGTGTTTAATCCGGCCTGCCCGGACGAAGTGAGTTCCACAAGATTGCTTCGGAGGTACAGCGAATCGATTCGAAAGTTTTGTCGCTCAACCTCAAGGGCGGTGAAAAACGTGTCAATCCGGAGTTCCGCAAACGTGGAAGGTTGCAGATGAACCGCCAATTTTCCGCTCACGGTTTCCGGGTGTAATCCTTCTCCCTGAAAGAAAAACCGGGAATTTAAATTGGAAGCCGGAACACTCTTCGAAAAGAACGTTTGCACGTTAAAGCGGTTTAGTTCGCCCTTTCCCCGGAAACGGAAAACACCGAACGGCTGAAGAACAGTGACGACGAAGGCCGCCTCGCCGTAGGGTCCCTGGGCGTTTAGGTTGGCTTGCAAACGTCCGGGAGCGTAGGCCGCCTGCACGCGGAGGCGAGAGAGATTGCGCCGGTAGGCCAGCAAGTTCCACAAACGGGCTTGCAGTTCGAAACGGGCCGTCTGGCGGGTCACTCCGCTTCCTTGAATCAGAAAATCCCCGCTACCTTGCAGCGCCGGAAGGGGTGACTGTAACCAGTGGCGCAGGGTTAGATTGCGAATTTTTCCGTTAAGCCGGTAGCGAATGCGGGCAAAATCGAACGGGTGAAGGATTTCCGCTTTCAGAGAGAAACGCTGTTCCTTTTCTTGCAGGAGGAGGTGGAGTTGCAGGGTGTCTTTTTGCAGGTCGGCTTGAAAAAGGATTCGGGGACGGGCGGGAATCCGGATGGTGGGTAAAAGAAAGGTTAATTCCGAAAAATCGAACGGTTGTGTCTCCAGGCGGGCCCGGGAGGGTTGTGAACGGTGCAAAGAGTATTCGCCGGCGCCCTGCAGGCGGTTGGCGGAGGTCCTTAGCGCAAAATCTCGGAGTTCCATCTGCCGGGCATTGCGCTTGAAACGGAAGGCAACATGAGCAACCCGCAGATCGGGATTCTCGCTGCGAAAGGTGAGGTGATTCAACCGCACCTCCTGTGAGTCGGCGGTGTAAAATCCGGAAAGTCGAGCGGAAATTTCGCTGATGCGGGTGGGGATTCCTTCCGGAGCGTTTAAAAGGCGCACCGTTGCTGTCTGAACGGTTAGTTTCCCGATCCGAATGGAAAAGGGAAACGGTTTGCCATTTTCGGCATGGGGCGCTCGGGCGGCCGGGGCGTTGAAAATGGTTAGAAAATTCCAGGACGAGTCTTTCTGGCGGATGAAAGTAAAGCGGGGGGAGTGAAAAATGAGCGAATCAAAAACAAGCTGCCCTTTCAGAAAGGAAAGAAGGGAATAGTGCGCCTCGAATCGGGGAACGAAGACGAGCGTGTCGCTGGCGTGGCGAATGGTCAGGCTGTCGATTTGCAGGTGGCTAAACAGGTTGCCTTCAAATCGGGCGACTTCAATTTCGCCCGCGATTGCCTGGTTGACCTTGCCCAGCACATAATTCCCCAACCAGTTTTTGAAAGCGCTGGTCTGGGTTAGCGCCAGCAGGATTCCCATAAAGATTCCGCCGCTAACAATAAAAAGGGACGCTATTTTGAAAAAACGTTTCATGGGTTTTCGCTGCTTTCTTTTTCGTTACAGTCCAGCCTAAAAACTTTGTCCCACGTTAAAATGCCATTCCCAGCTCTTTTTGACATCGAAAATGGGCCAGGCGAAATCCAGCCGCACCGGGCCAATGGGTGTGTCGATGCCAACACCCACGCCGGCGGTGTAGCGAATTTCGTTCAGGTAGTAGGTGTTCGAATCCAGCCAGACGTTTCCAAAATCCAGGAAAATGGCTCCGCTCAATTTCCAGAACGGATTGGCGCGT
>JAJRXE010000043.1 GCA_024276455.1 Calditrichota bacterium | reverse complement strand
CCTGATTAACAACATCGGAACCGTCGCCCGTTCCGGCACCCTGGAACTGCTGCAGCAGTTAAAGGAGTCCGGCAAACCGATTGACGCCAATCTGATCGGGCAATTCGGGGTAGGATTTTACTCGGTTTTCATGGTGGCGGACGAGGTCACCATCGAGACGCGCCATGCCGACCCGGATTCCAAAGGCTACCGCTGGGTCTCCCGGGGCGAGGGCACGTTCGTTATTGAGGAAATCGACCGTCCGCGGCGCGGCACCAAAATCTATTTCAAACTGCGCGACGACTCCAAAGAATTCAGCGAGGAATACAAGGTCAAGGAGGTCATTAAACGTTACTCTAATTTTGTGGATTTCCCCATTTACCTGGGCAAAGAGCGGGTGAACACGCTAACCGCCCTCTGGCAAAAATCCAAGGATGAGATCAAAGAAGATGAGCTGGTGGAATTTTACAAATTCATCTCCAACGATTTCGATCCCCCGCTGGGCCACCTGCACCTCTCCATCGAAGGGGCGGTAAATTTTAAGGCCCTCATTTTCATTCCCGAGACGGCGCCGGTAAACTTTTTCCAGGATCCCGATTACAAAACCGTCCAGTTGTACGCCAACAAAGTGCTCATTCAGGACAGCGCCAAAGACCTGCTGCCAGAATACCTGCGTTTTCTGAAGGGGGTGGTGGACACCGAGGACCTGCCGCTGAATGTGTCGCGCGAAACTGTGCAGTCCAGTCCCGCCATCGCTAAAATTCGCAACGTGCTGACCAATAAAATTCTTTCCTTCCTGGAGGACTGGGCAAAGAACGAACCGGAGAAGTACAAAAAATTCTGGCGTAACTTCGGACCGATCTTCAAGCTGGGAATCAGCAACGATTACGAGCGCCGGGAGCGCTTAATCGAACTGGCCCGTTTCGAATCGTCCAAGCTGGAAAAAGGCGAGCTAACCTCACTGCGGGAATACGTGGAGCGGATGAAAACCAACCAGAAAGAAATCTATTACCTGACCGGCGAACACCGCGAGCTGCTGGAACGCAATCCCAATCTGGAGTACTTCCGCAAGAACGACATCGAGGTGCTGTTTATGACCGATCCGGTGGATTTGTTGATTCTGCCCTCAATTCATGAATACGACGGCAAGAAACTGGTGTCGATCGAGAAAGCGGACCTGGATTTGAAGTCGGACAAGAAAGATGAGCAGGAAGCCCTCAGCCAGGAACTAACCGACGCTTTGCTGAAGGTGTTTAAAGAAACCCTGGGCGATAAGGTGGAAGACGTGGTGGTTTCCAGACGGCTGGTCGATTCGCCGGTTACCCTGGTGGTAGGCAAACACGGCATGGATCCCCAGACGGAAAAGATGATGAAGCTGCTGAACAAAAATTTCACCGGGCAAAAACGTATTCTGGAGGTGAATACGTCCCATCCGCTGATTAAAAACCTGGCCCGGTTAAATCTGGGCGATGACAAGAATCCGCTCTTGCGGAAATCCATTCTGCTGCTGTACGAAGGCGCCCGCTTGTTAGAGGGCAATCTGGAATCGCCCACCGATTTCGTACAAACTCTGGTGGAAATGATGCAGGAGGCCACGGCAAAAGATTAGAAAAACCGCGGGCTTAACGCCCGCGGCTAATGATCTCATTCGCCCACAAACTGCTTGGCAAAATAGGAGGGAGTTAAATATTCTCCGGTTGCCCGGCGAATCATTTCATTCCAGGGATAGCGCTTACCCGGTTTAAACACGTATTCAATCAGATATTTCCCCACTTCCGGTCGGTTCACAAAGCTCACTTCTTTTAAATCCTGTGCATGAAGAATATCTTTGGAAATATGGTAGAACAGTTGAGACGCCAGGAGCTCGCCCATCAGGTAATTGTGGTAGTAAGCTGGCACGGTGGCAATGTGAATTTTAGAGGCCCAATCCGGGGCATTGCGTCCTGCCGGTTTCTTCAGTAACTGGTACTTCTCCTTCAATTCCCACCAGAGGGCGTTCAAATCCTGATCCGGATTTTCGTACATGCTTTTCTCGAAACGGTACATCACCTGCGCCCAGCGACTGAACACCAGCTGCTCCAGCCGCTGAATGCGGAAACAATCCGGGGCAATCCTTTCTTCTTCCACCGGATTGATCAAGCCCATATCCTTCAGCCAGGCCGGGTTTGCGGCGAAACGGCCAAACAGCATGGCAATGGCCTCGGTGGTAAAGATGTGGGCCGGTTCGCGCAGCGTCCAGGGCAGTTTGGGATCATGGAATTTGTCGTACACCGCATGACCGAATTCATGCAGCAGGGTGTTCATCCAGTACATATTCGGCTTGACATTGGCCACCACCCGCACATCGCCTTCCCGGTCGATGTCGGTGCAATAAGCATGCTGGTACTTACCCTCTTTTTCGTACAAATCGCTGTGTTTAATCAAATCGTCAATCGGCAAACCGATGCCATCGTAAAAATCGCGGGTCAATTTCACCAGATCCTGATTCTGGTAATATTGGTCCAGATCCACTTTGTAAATCTTGGGCGCCTCCTGGAAGAAACGATTCTGGTAGTGCCAGGGCATTAATTGGGAGGGTTTGATTCCGTACCGTTTGGCTAGCGCCGGGTCAATCTCCTCTCTTTTCAGTTTCTCGAACGCACTGCGAGTCAAGTCATCCAGTTCATCAAACAACAACTTAATCTTCTCCGGATCCTGTTCGTTTACTACCAGACGCATTTCATGGAAGTTTTTAAATCCCAATTCCCGGGCTGCCTCGTTGCGCATTTTCACCAAGCGCAACACCTCGGGAGCCACCAGCGCCCCAACCTCCTTGCTGGCTTCCCAGGCCGCTTTTAGTTCCCGGGAATCAGTAGAAGTTTTGAGGATCTCCTCAATTTCGTTGTCAGTTAATTTCTTCCCATTCACCTCGGCACGAAAAGTGGAAAACTTACGCTCAATCTCCGTCTGCAGCTTGATCATGGCTTCCAGTTTTTTCTCGTCAATCTGATGCTCCAGATACGCATTGTAGAGCAGATCGAGCTGGCGTTTCAAGAGGGGATCGGTAATCGCTCCCGAGGCTTTCCACTTTTTCAATTTGGCAAAATCGTCCCGGTTGGTGTAAATTTTTGTTAACTGAATTTCCAGATCGGCGGATTTCTGGTAGTCCTTCGCTTTTCCGCTAATGGTGGCGTTGAAATAAGCCAGATTGTACGCCTTGGCAAGCGGAATAACCTTCGCTTCGTATTCCTTTAAAAACTGCCGAAATTCGTTTGTCATTTCATTATTCTCCTTACTATCACAACCCCAGAGCACCAAAAGAACACTAATCAACAAAACAATGAACCAACGCAGGTTCCCGACTTTCGCTTTCATGTCTCGCCCCTCTTTTTTAATCACCTTTTAATAATAAAACTTACGCCGTTACGATTCAATAGATTTTGTACTTTTTGTAATTTGGCAGAGTTTCCTGAAAACTCAATTTTAACCGTCTTTTGGTTTTCAACCCGATTTTCAAATCAAAAAATCTTGCAATCCATCGGTAAGCCCGTTTTTAAGCGCAACTTTTTATTCCCCCCTCCCGTAATTAATTGCCAAAACAAGAGAGATGGAGAAAAATAATGCTGCGGGATGTACTGGAAATGTTTTTTTACCTGATGATTGCTGTACCGTTTCTTTACATGACGCTGGATGTTCTGTTCGATTGGGTGCGACGCGGTTACCGTTTTTACCGGCGACATGCCCAACCGGTGCTCACACAATACCTATCTTCGATGTTTAAATGAGGCGGAACCCTCCGTTCCAATAAACAAACCGACTTCGCAAAATTTGGGGAAGTCGGTTTACTCAAATACGCCGTCATTTTAAAATGAGGAAAACCTCCGATGAGCGAAAAATTTTCTCTCTTGCTGGTCGGGCTTGTTTTAAGCGTTACCCTGGTACAACAAGCCACGCCAAAAAACATTGACAAAGAATTTCACCGCCAGTTTGCAGCAAACAACGACACGGAAATCCATCTGTTTTACGGGGATGCAAATGTACAGATCATTCCCTGGGAGAAACAGGTGGTGGACGTAAAAGTTGAATACCTTGCCGAGGTTAACATGCTCCTGCCAGGCACCGATTTTGACTTCGAGGTGGAATTTCGGACCAGCGGGAACAGTATTTACATTATGGGACGCGAAAAATACTCCGGCATGCTAAGGATCTATTCTTTTCGCCGTTCCAAATACGAGTATGTCATCCGTGCGCCCCGTAACTTAACCTTAGACCTGGAAGGAGAGGATGGAGAGGTCACCATCAAAGACTGGACTGGCGTCATCCAATGTACAATGGAAGATGGGGAAATCCGCCTCCACCGCATTCGAAGTCCTGAAATCCGGTTGCTAAGTGAAGACGGAAATATCTGGTTGGAAGAATCGGAAGGTTCGTTAAGGATTCAGGGCGAAGATGGGAACGCGAGACTCAACGACTGCCGAATTTCTGAAGGCCGAATACGCCTGGGCGACGGCAGCATTGAGCTCCGAAATTGTTCCGGGAGTTACACCCTGCGGACAGTTGACGGCGAAATCCGGGGAACCAATTTGCTCACCTCGCGGCTGCAGGCGCAGACAACGGACGGCAGTATGGAATTACAGCTGGTCAGCCCTGCGGATCCGGAAATTACCCTGCAAACCAGCGATGGAGATGTCAATCTGGAATTAGCCGACGGGACATCCGCTCAATTTACCATTTACACCGATGACGGCCACATCAACATTTCTTCCCCGCTGGAGGAGGTTCACCACCAAAGTAGCCACCGGGTTGCGGGAAAAATCGGTACCGGGAAAGGGCGGATTCGCATCATTACTTCCGACGGGAACATCGCCCTCCGGGTGGCCGAATAAGCACCCGCGTTGCCTTTTAATCGGACGCCTGAAGCAACACCTCCCATGTTCATTTTTTTACAAATTCCCATGCTTCCCTTGAAATTTTCCCCTCTTTCTTCGTATAATAAGGTAGAGATTAATTATTGGGAGGTGTAATGCTGTCCCATTTTAAAATTACCGTTCTTTCGGAAAACCGGGTCAACAATCCCAAACTCATTGCCGAACAAGGGCTCTCGCTGTTTATTGAAACGCCCCACGGGAATGTCTTATTCGACTCCGGCCAGATGAAAGCGGTGGTACACAACGCCCGGCAGTTAAAAATCGACCTGAAATCCCTTCATTTTATCTTTCTCAGTCACGGACACTACGACCACACCGGAGGACTCCGTTACCTGGCCCGCGAGCATTCCCCGCTGGAAGTGTACTGCCACCCGAACCTGTTCAACAAAAAGTATCGGATGATTAACGATGAGCGGGTGGACATCGGGGTTCCCTGGGAAAAATCCGAATTGGAAGACCTGGGCGTCACGTTTCACCTGAAAACCCATCCGAAGGAGATTTTGCCGGACGTCTGGATTTCGGGAGAAATTCCCCGTTTGACCGACTACGAATACATCGACGACACTTACCAGGAACGCATCCTGGAAAGTTACATCCACGACGAGCTGCACGATGACATGGCCCTGATTTTGAACACCTTTAAAGGACTGGTAATCTTGTTAGGGTGCGGACACTCCGGCCCCATTAACACCATTAAGCACGCCATGCGGGTTCTGGATCAGACCAAAGTGTACGCAGTGATTGGCGGGATGCATTTACATCGCTGTCCGGACGAAAAAATCGAGAAGATTGTTTATCATTTGCGGGAACTCGATCCGGAAATTCTAATTCCGCTTCATTGCACCGGTTTCCGGGCGGTAAATTTAATGTTTAATTTGTTCAAAGAACGGGTACTGCTCTTTAATGTGGGAGATTATTTTGAGCTGCGCTGATCCTGCGGCCCCCGGCGAATTGTTTCGGCAGGCTTCACGGCGTCAATAATTCCCCACTTGTCCGAGAAACGTCCGGTGCGGAAATGGCGAAATCCGGCTTCTTTTAACCAGGATTTTATTTCCGCCGCGCTGTAGGCGTTACCGGATTGAGTGTTAATCAACATATTCACCGCAAAAAGGGCGGCAAAAAGCGGCTTGGTTTTATTCCGAAAAAGCAAAAAATCGCGAATGATGATTTTACCGCCCGGCTGCAAAGCCCGGAACACCTTTTTCAATAGCGTTCGATTCTCCTCCGGACCGTAAATATGTAAAATGCTGGACAGCAACACCACATCGTAATTTTCACCCAATTCCTCGTGCAAAAAGTCTCCCCCTCTGAAGTCCAGGCGTTCTCTGGCCGGCGATTGTTCAAAGAACTGCCGAGCCAGTGGCTCTGTTTCCGGAACGTCGTAAACGGTGGCCCGTAAGTCCGGATATTTCTCCGCCAGGGCAATGGCAAAAATGCCGGGCCCGCCGCCCAGATCGAGCAGATGATGCCGCCCCTCCAGAGAAATCATGTTCAACACATCCGGCAGCACCCGCTTTTCGCGATGCGCCATCGACAAAATAAAATTATGGTGATTGGCGCCCCGGGGTTCCCGATTGAGTTCTCGCGCAGGCTTTCCCGTTTCCAGCACCTCCAGGATTTGAGTCCAGCGGCGCAATAAACGCCACTGATGCATCAACCATTCCCGCAACAAGGAGTAATTCTCCGAAGCAAAAACCTCCCGAAAAGCGGGAGCAATTTCAAACTGTTCGTCGTGTTTCTTTAAATACCCCAGACCGGCCAATGCATTCAAAAAGATTTCGCTTCCTCGCAAAGTCCAACCCTTCAGGTGCGACACTTGTGGCGCCGTTAGAACACTTTTCTCCCGAAAGAGGTCAAACAGACCGGCCTCCACAGCACTGAGCAACATGATCGAACTTCGAAAAGCAAAAGCATCCTGCAAAATTTTTCTGGTTGGATCCATTCGTCTTGAACCTTTTTTGCGGTAAGCTATGGGAATAAGTAATCTTAAGCAACGGGTTTTTTATTCCGTTTTCCTCCACCACGCGGAGCGAATCTCTTTGAGGTGTCCGTCGTTTTTCCGCGAAGGCTTTAAACGCGGGAAGGTCTCGAACGCGCCGCAAAGGTTTTTTCGAAAAAAACGCTCCCCGGGGCTCTGGGAGAACCCCACCGGAAGCGACAAATACGTCCCCAAGAAAATTCTCCGGGGCGCCATCGAAAAAGCACCGGACCATTCGGGGAATGTTCGTTCACGGCGCTACAGGAAACTGTACGTTAAGCCCATGGACAGGGCTTGCTTCAACTGCCGTTTTACGGAGATATCCCGATCGTAAAAGATTTTAAAATTGAAATTGACTTCCACGTACCTGGCCACTTTGGCAATCAGGACGGTGTCCCAGTTTACGTCAATTTCCTGCACGGATTTCAGGTTAGAGAATAATTCTAATTTGGACACCAGGAGCAAATTCTCGCCTAACTTCTGGCTGACATCCGTTACCGATTCCGCCCCGAACTCCAGCCGCAACTTTTCGACTTCGGGGGTCGCGGGATCATCGGAATAAAAAGGGAAATTACGGGTGACCGTCTGTTTGCCGGAAACACCCAGACGGGTCTTAAAATTGTCCTGGTGGGTGTATTCCAGTCCAATACTCTCCCGGAAATAACCGGGATCCAGGAAATCGGAAATAGCCACCTTCGGCTCTGCCCCGTAATCGTAGCCCTTGGAAAATTGCGTTTCGGCGTTCACCGCACCGTAGGGTCGAACGAACCACCCGGCATTAAAGTTTAAAACACTTTCCAGTTTAATCTCGTCCACCGACTTCTTGCTTTCTTCCTTCCCGGACTTTACCATTCCGTAAGTCAATTTCAACGAATTGCTCCAATTGTATTTTTCCTGATTATTTTCGAAACGGGCGTTAAAATTTAATTGCCAGGCCAAGGAATTCTCGCCACCCTGCGACCAGTTGTCAAAGCTGTTCTGAGTCAAATTCAAACTTCCCACCGCTTTGTTCTTCCAGCCGTACTCCGGCTCTTTTGCGGCATCGTCCTGGGCCGCCACCTGATTCAGCCCTAAAAACCAGACCATAAACAGCAGTACATATTTCTTAATTACTCCAATTCCTCCTTTTTTGATCATGAACTTACTACTTCGCTAGTTAACCACTACTTCACCAACGTCACATTCCCCCGATATTCAAAAGGGAGACCCTGCCCACTGTCTGGGGAATCGAACAGGAAGAACTGCCCGTTGATTCGGTAGTTCAGTGACGGTTGATTGTCGGTAAAAGTCCGGGAAATTACGTTGCCCAGGTTTACAATATTCAGATGGACGGGGACCACCACCCGGCTCGTTCCCCGGGACGAGATTTTTTGCAGCTCAGCGAGAGTCCCCTGCATCAGTTCCAGACCGTTTAACTGAACCCGATATTGCATTTCCCGAATTGGCAGGGGAAAAGGATTCTCATTTTCGACCCGCAAGTGCAAAACCAGGTCGGCGCCGCGTACGGACAGACGATCGATTTTCACGGATTCAATTGCTACCCGGGGAATCCTGGGAATGGGCAGCGTTCCGCGATGCCGAACCGGAATGCGGGTTTCGCCAATCACCGGCAAATCGAAGACCAGTCCTCCTTCCAGCAAATAGTAGGCACTGTCGCGGCGGCTTATTTCCCGGGTGAGAGCAAACAAATCCCGCCAGGGAATTCCCAGCGGGATTTCCACAGTGTCTGCGCCATTGGCCGGAACGGAAAAGCGTTTCTCCAGCTTCCCCGCAAGAACCGATCGTTTATTCACCATCAGACGGTAATCAAATCCCGCCAGCTGGATTTCGATGGGATTCGGATTGGAAACCTGTAATTGTAAAAGCAGGGTCAATTGGTGCGGCGAAAGGCTGTTCAAGCGAACTCGCATTACCGACACTTCCGGTTGCCGAACAGCCAATTCCTTCAAAGAGCTGCAATGCCAGAGAAAAAAGAAAGCAGCCAATAAAACAAACCGTAACATCCATTTCGAGTAACGCGACGCCAAGTTCGGTTGCATTTTTTTCTCGTTTTTTTAATCCAGTCGAATTTAAGCCTGTTTTTGCAGATGGACATCCATTTGCGGGTAGGGAATCGAAATGCCTTCCGCATCAAACGTAAGCTTTACTTTTTCCTGGAAATCAAAATAAATCCCCCAGTAATCGCCGCTGTGGCACCACACCCGCACCGCCAGGTTTACGGAACTGTCCGCCAGCTCCTTCAATATTACCTGAGGCTCCGGATCTTTCAGGATGCGGGGGTCTTCCTTAATCAGTCGGAATAAAACTTCTTTAGCCTTGCGCAAATCGTCGTCGTAGCCGATCCCGAACACCATTTCAATGCGGCGGGTCGGTTCGGCGGAAAAGTTCGTAATGCTGCCGTTGGAAAGCGCCCCATTGGGAATAATAATGGTTTTATTGTCGGCCGTTTTCAAAACCGTGTGGAATACCTGAATGGAATGAACCGACCCCACGTGCCCCTGGGCATCAATCACGTCTCCCACTTTAAAGGGCTTAAACAACAAAATCAAGACGCCCCCGGCGAAATTTGCCAGACTTCCCTGCAGAGCCAGACCCACAGCCAGCCCGGCAGCACCGACGATCGCCACAAAAGAGGTCGTCGCAATCCCGACCATGGAAGCCACACTAATTAACAAAAGAACTTTCAGGGAAGCGTCTAACAGACTTAAAAAAAAGCGTTGCAAAGACACATCCACCTTGCTCTTTTCCAACGCTTTTCGAACCCCTCGAACAATAAGCTTTATGGCCCACCAACCAAAAATTAACAGCGCTAACGCGAACAACAAATGAGGCCCATATTCAATCAGAATGGATTTGGCCCTATCGGAATAGCTCTGAAATTGATTCATAATTCCTCCACTTTTGAAATAAATACATCGGTCATCCGATTTTTCTTACATGAACTTCCGTATATTGGGGAATTGCGTCCTGGCCTGAAAAATTTTCGCCAAACTAAATAATCACGCCACCTAAAACAAGATGAAAATAAATTATCTTTATGGAAATGGATGGTTAATTATTTTCTCTATTTTTAAATATTTTTCAACGGAATTCAATTTCCAGAGGGGTTTTCTTTTCTTTCTCGTGGCTACCGGATCGTTTGGGTTTTATATTCTTTTTCGATGCAGCAGAATAGTAAAACAATTTCACAAATTTTTGAGGAACCAATGAACGTCTCCAATCTTTTGCGTGTTCTCATCTGGGTGGTTTTTCTGGTGGGAGGAAGCTGGGGCGGAATTTATTTGGATTTGCGCTGGTTCCGGGAACTATTCTTTAATCCCCTGTTCCACCTTGTCACCTTTGTTCTGGGTATTTTGTTACTGGCGGTGGTCATGCGGATCAGCCGAAACACGGGACGGCTGTTGGCACACTACGGCCGGGAAGGCGAATTACCGCGCCTGGAAACCAACCGGCTGGTGACCCACGGCGTGTACGGTTGCATGCGTCACCCCATGCACCTGGGTCTGCTCTTTTTTCCGTTAGCCGTGGCACTCCTGGTGGGTTCTCCCACCTTCGCGGTGCTAATCTGGCCGGGCGAAGCGCTCTTGATGCTAATCTTAATCAAAGGGGTGGAAGAGCGCGAAGCCCTGAAAAAATTCGGCGATGCCTACCGGGCTTACCGGCAGCAGGTGCCGTTCTTCAACTTCCGTCTCTCCTGCCTGAAACGACTGTGGCAGGGAGAAAGCAACGGAACAGACAAACAACATCCTCCAATTCCCGGGAACTTTTAATGCCCCTGGCGGACGTTCCGCAACAAACACTTTCCTTCTGAATCCGAAGGGGATTCCGGGTTAATTTGGCGAAAATTCAGGTAAAACAGAGGTAAGGTGTAAAACTCACAGCGCCGTAAAAGTACCTTTTCAGGCACGCCCTTTTTTAACCACTTCGCCTTTCAGCACGTGGGCGGTTGCATCGGTAATTTTCACCTGCACAAAATCACCCCGCCGGTAATTTCCGGCCGGAAAAATCACCAGTTTATTTCCATCGGTGCGCCCCTGAAAATCGTTGGGAGATTTACGGGTGCGTTCTTGTTCAACGAGCACTTCCTGCAGCGAGCCGATCTCAGCGCGATTACGGCGCAAAGAAATTTCTTTTTGCAGCTCGTTGAGGCGTACAATGCGCTCCGTTTTTTTCTCTTCCGGCACATCATCCGGGTATTTACGGGCGGCAATGGTGCCCTGGCGTTCGGAATATTTGAAAATGAAGGCGGAATCGAACTGTACCTCTTCCATAACGCGCACGGTATCTTCAAACTCCGCATCGGTTTCGGTCGGAAATCCCACAATGACGTCGGTAGTCAACGCCAGAGCGGGAATACGCCGGCGCAGTTCTTCCACCAACCGCAGGAAATCTTGCCGGGTGTAGGTCCGATTCATCAGTTCCAAAATGCGGTCGTTGCCCGCTTGCAAAGGCAGATGAATATGTTTACACACCTTGGGATTCTCCGCCATCACCTGAATCAACCGCTGTGGGAAATCTTTGGGATGGGGAGAGGTAAAGCGAATTCGCTCGATTCCGTCCACTTCGCTAACCTTTTCCAGCAGATAAGCAAAATCGTGGCCTTCGTAGTGGTAAGAATTCACGTTCTGTCCCAGCAGGGTAACCTGCTTAAATCCTTCTGCCGCCAGATGGCGCACTTCTTCCACCACATTTTCCGGAGCACGACTGCGTTCCCGTCCCCGGGTGTAGGGCACCACGCAAAACGTGCAGAAATTATTGCATCCTCGCATTACAGCCACCCAGGCATTGACTCCTTCCCTGCGGGAAGGGTACACGTCCGCGTAGTCCTCGAACTCGGAAAGCGTCACATCGTATGCCTGTTGACCGGTCTCTTCCACCTGTTTGAGAAGCTGGGGCAAACGCTTGTAACTATCCGGTCCGGCCACAAAATCCAGTCCCAGATGGCGGTCTTCCAGCAAGGCTTTGCGGAAATTGGTGGCCATACACCCAAGCACGCCAATCATAACTCGCCCGTCCTTTCGGGTGTGGCGAAGGTTGTGAATCCGGTTGTACACCTTGCGGTTGGCGTTGTCCCGAACCGAGCAGGTGTTGAGCATGACGATGTCCGCTTCCGTTTCGTCGTCCACAAACTGGTAGTTTTCTTTTTGCAGAATGGCCCGCACCAGCTCGGTGTCGTATTCATTCATCTGGCAACCGTACGTCTCTATGTAAACCTTTTTCATTGGCCTCTTTCTATTTTAATACGTTTCACCCTCTTGGAAAATAACGCTAAAAATCGAAATAATTTCCCTTCTCCGGAATCCCGGAGCAAGTTAGACCAGATGCCCAATCATCGTCTGGCCGTCGATTTCGTCCAACCGTACCGCCCGGAGGCGGTTCTTTAAATCCTCTGCCGATTGCACCTTTACCCGGACGTACGTATCGGTTAAGCCACTCCAGTAGCCCTTCTTTTCCTGTTCGAACAACACCATTTCCACCCGACCGATTTGCTGTTCCAGGTAAATGCGCCGCTTACGGGCGCTCAGCTCCCGTAAGCGCTTGCTTCGTCGTTCTATTTCTTCTCTGGGAACTTTCCCCGGCAATTTTCGACTCTTTGCCCACGGACGTTCGGAATAGCTGAATACGTGAAAGTACGCCAACGGCAACTGCCGCAGGAAGGCGTAGGTTTCCTCGAAATGGGCTTCCGTTTCTCCGGGGAATCCCACAATCACATCGGTCCCCAGACAAATATTGGGGACTTCCCGGTGCACCTGCCAGAGGAATTCCGCGAACTCTTCCCGGGTGTAGCGACGGTTCATTCGCTGCAAGATTTCGTTACTTCCGCTCTGCAGGGGAATGTGCAGATAGCGGCAGAGTCTGGAGCCCCGGCGCATCTTTTTCAGAAAATCCAGCGGAATGGTAGTTGGTTCAATGGAAGAAATTCGAATGCGTTTCAGCCCTTCCAGCTCTTCCAGCGCCGCAACGACATCGAAAACCGTCTTCCCCTGGTAGCGGTACGTTCCAACGTTGATGCCGGTAATCACCAGTTCCCGGTGCCCGGCCGCTACCAATTGGCGGGCTTCCTGCAGAATATCTTCGAACTCCCGGCTGCGCGCCCTTCCCCGGGCATAGGGAATGATGCAAAACGCACAGAAAAAATCGCACCCGTCCTGAATCTTCAGGTTCGCCCGGGTATGTTTACGGTCAATTCCCGCCACCGGAATGGTAAAGCTCCGTCGTCGGATGGCCGGGGTAATCACTTGCGGTTTTTCGTCCTCCCGGTGCTCCTGCAAAATACGGGTGAGCTCCATTTTCTCTTCGTTGCCCACCACCCAGTGCACATTGGGCAGGGCCAGCAGTTTCTCCCGCTGCACCTGCGCCTGACACCCTACCAGAGCGATCCGGGCGCGGGGATTCAGTCGATTGATTTTGTTAACCAGGCGGCGCGTATCGGCATCCCCGTTTTCCGTTACCGTGCAGGTGTTCACCACCACCAGGTCCGCTGCCTCGCGAAAATCCACCACCTGGTAGCCCTTTTTCTCGAACTGCTGTTCCAGAATGGCCGTTTCCGCCTGATTCAATCGGCACCCAAATGTATAAAATGCAACCCTTGGATTCATCATTTTCCAGTTTTTCTTTTCAAAAGCGTGCAAATATAAAAAAATTTTTATGGCGATACAATCGAGGAATGATTCTACCGGGAGGAAACTGCCAGGATTGAACGTGTGCCCACCGATCCAACTTCCCCGGAGGAACCGGGCTTTGCCCCCGAGTCCCCCCGGGAATTTTTCATCCTGATTAAAAGTTGGCAATTAGCGCTGGAATTTTCCCATGATTTGCGCTTCGCCGAGAATATGTCCCTGCATGGCCCGCAGGAGCGCGTCCTTGTCCAGACCGGGAGTGGTAATCGTAGTATCCAGGGCATACAATTTAAAGAAATAACGATGGGGCGGACCGGGCGGCGGACAGGGCCCACCGTACCCCAGACGTCGCCAGCTATTGACCCCCTGTACCACTCCTTCCAGCTCGCCGGTTAACACTTCCCGGTCTTTGGTCACATTCTCCGGAAGATTATTGCGCCGGGATGGGATATTGTAAATAATCCAGTGCACCCAGGTGCCCATGGGGGCATCGGGATCGTCGCAGATAAGGGCAAACGACCGGGTTCCCTCCGGCGCCCCTTCCCAACTCAGCGCCGGAGAAATGTCCTCTCCTTTGCAGGTGTACTTCACCGGAATGTTCTCGCCGTCTTTAAACGCGGCCGACTGTAACTTAAAGGACATGGCTCTTCCCTCCCTTTGAATAGGTTCCTCTTTTTGAGCTTCCTTGCTACAACCATTCCATATTCCCCCGGATATGAGCAACAGAAGGGCGAAAATCGCCCACCATCCTCGTGTCATGTTTTTCATCCCCCTTGTTTTGTTCTAAAAATTACAAAATTCTCAATTATTTTTCAAGCCGGGAATAGTCCATTAAGTAAAAATTTTGCCAGTGGAAAAGTACCCGACCGGGTTCCCCGTTTCTGAAAACACCGACCCGCTTGTGTGATTTTTTTCATACTTGCTTCATAAACATTCAAGACCGAAATTAAAATTGAACATAACCAGGAAAAAGAGGAAGATGAGCGAACAACTGCAGCAACCTCTCTATTCACAAAGCCTGATTGTCGATTTGTACGAACTGACCATGGCGGCCGGCTATTTCGAAAATAATTACAACCACCTGTCCACTTTCGAGTTATTCGTTCGAGAGATGCCCGCTCACCGTTCTTTCCTGGTGGTTGCCGGTCTTCAGCAGGTCATCGAATATTTGTTAAACCTCTCTTTTTCGGAAGATCAGATTACTTATTTGCGGGCACAACCGGTATTTCAACACGTAACCCCGGAATTCTGGGATTATCTGGCGAAATTTCGATTTCACGGGGAAGTGTGGGCAATGCCGGAAGGTCAGATTGCCTTTGCGCGCGAGCCGCTGTTGCGGGTAACCGCGCCAATTATCGAAGCCCAGATCATCGAAACTTTTTTACTGTCGATGATCAATTTTCAGACCCTGATTGCCAGCAAGGCCGCGCGGGTGGTACAAGCCGCTCAATCGGACGGAGTGAATCGAATGGTGATGGAGTTCGGCTCCCGTCGGGCCCATGGCCCGGAAGCCAGTTTGCTGGCAGCCCGGGCGAGTTACCTCGCCGGATGTGCCGGCACCTCCAACGTCATGGCGGGCATGCGTTACGGTATTCCTATTTTTGGAACCGCCGCCCACAGCTGGACCATGGCGTTCCCCACCGAACTGGAGGCCTTCAAAGCCTACCACAAGGTATTCCCGGAAAGCACCATTTTATTGATCGACACTTACGACATTGAAGAGGGCGCCCGTCATGCGGTGGAGATTGGCCCCCAAATTAAAGGGGTGCGCATCGACAGCGGCGATTTGCTGAAAGAAAGCCGGAAGGTGCGCCGAATTCTCGACGAAGCCGGATTGCAGCACGTTAAAATCGTGGTTAGCGGCGACCTGAATGAATATAAAATAGCCAAATTGGTGGCGGCCGGAGCCCCAATCGACAGCTTTGGGGTGGGAACTCAAATGGTCACCTCCGAGGACGCCCCGTCGCTGGGTGGAATTTACAAGCTGGTGGAGCAACAAATTAAAGGACAGGTGCGCTACCGGGCAAAATTTAGCCGCCAAAAAGCCACTTATCCCGGGAAAAAACAGGTTTTCCGTAAAACGGATTCCAATGGCCATTTCGTGGAAGACATCATTGGCCTGGAAATTGACGAAATTCCTCCCGGACATTTTCCGTTGCTGGTGCCCATTATTCAACGCGGAGAATTGGTGTACGATTTTCCGCCGCTCCCGGACGTCCAGAAATTTTTCTTACAGAATCTGCAACGGTTGCCGGAAAAATACAAACAATTAGAACCCACCGAACCCTACCCGGTGCGCTGTAGCACCCTGCTGGAAAATCTGTTCAATCAGTTGAAGCAACAGGAGCTGGAACTGGAATCGCAGGAGTAAATTCATTCTCAGAAAAATCCCGGCAGATAATCTGTAATTTCGGCCCACCCGAATCCGGCAAGCGGCAGGGAGACGGAGCGAGAACGCCGACGGGGCGACGGGGTGAATGGGTGAACGGGAGATCGGGCGGTTTACGTTGGATTCATTCTGAATTCATTCGTGAAAATTCGTGGACCATTCATGAATATTGGTGGACAGGTAGCCGCCGGTTTTATGCCGGCGTTTCTTTCTGTCGTCCCTTCGGGACTCTTGTGAAAGAGAATAAACCTCCTTTTTTCCCCCGGATTCAAAATCCGGGGCTAAATTCACCGCCTCCCTGCCGGGACGCCGGCATTTGAACACAATTTTTAGGTGATTGCTTTTTTTCGTGTCATTCGGGTGATTCGTAGGCCAAAAAAGATTTGTAGCCGAGGTTTTTACCTTCATCAAAAAAATCCCGCCGGAGATTCTCTCCCTTTGAATGAAAATTTAGCTTACCAATCCAAAATGCTGAATTTCAAATTTTCAATTTTAAATCCTTTCCGCTTCCCCTAAATTGACGCCCTGGAACTTTTTCTGGAGGGGAACAATCCATGCGCTACCAGCACTGGCACTACCGTACGACCGGCCATCCTGCCCAACCGGTGCTGCTGTTCCTGCACGGCTTCATGGGATCGGGTGAGGACTGGCAGGCGGTGGCGGAACAGTTCTCCCGGGAATATTATTGTATTCTGCCGGACTTGCCCGGTCACGGGCAATCCGATTTCCCGCTCTCGGAGGCCTATTTCTCCCTGCCTGCGGTGGCCGAACAACTCATCCAATTGCTTGACCACCTGCAAATTGAGCGCTGCACGGTGGTGGGCTATTCCATGGGCGGGCGGCTGGCACTCTACCTGCTACGGCACCACCCGGAGCGTTTCCAGGCCGGAGTGCTGGAATCCGCTTCCCCCGGCTTAAAAACCGCTGCGGAGAGGGAAGCCCGCCGGCAACGGGACGAGGCGCTGGCGCGGAAGATTCTCTGCAGCGACTTCCCCACTTTTCTGAAGCGCTGGTATGCCCAACCGCTATTTGCCTCTTTGCGCCGTCATCCGGATTTTCCCGCTCTGCTGCAGCACCGTCTGGTCAATCGTCCCGAAGGGCTGGCCGCTTCCCTGCGCTGGATGGGCACCGGCGCGCAGCCCTCGCTCTGGGAATCCCTCAAAAACAACAAATTACCTCTGCTTTTGTTAAGTGGGGAATTTGATATTAAATTCCGGGACATCGCCCGGGAGATGGCGGTATCGAATCCTTTCATTCGGGCGGAAACGATCGCGCAGTGCGGACACAACATTCATTTTGAAAAGCCGCAGGCGTTTGTCGCAGCGGTCAGAAAATTCTTAACCAAATTACCCGGATGAGGAGGTAAAAAAATTCCAATATTCAAAACTCAAATTCCCAATAATTTTTTCGCAGAGTCCCGCGCACAAATTCCAATGCCCTGGTTACAGACTTCCCGTTTAAACGCTTTGGTCATTGGTTATTGAGCATTGGGATTTATTTGTAATTTGAGATTTGAGATTTGGGATTTGGGATTTGGAATTTGGAATTTTAAATTCCCCCTCGTTTATTACTAAAGGGAACACAACCGAAACATCGGAGGAGCTATGAGCAGTGTGAATTGGGTACAGGCAGGAGAATACACCGACATCAAATACCACAAAGCGGAAGGAATCGCCAAGATCACCATTAATCGTCCGGAGGTGCGCAACGCCTTTCGTCCCCTCACCGTGGAAGAGATGATGCACGCTTTCCAGGATGCCTGGGAAGATCCCGACATCGGGGTCATCATTCTAACCGGCGAGGGCGACAAAGCCTTTTGCGCCGGAGGCGACCAGAAAATCCGCGGCGACTCCGGTTACCGGGACGAGAAAGGAATGAATCGCCTGAACGTGCTGGAATTCCAGCGCATGATTCGCAATTGCCCCAAGCCGGTGATTGCCATGGTGAACGGCTACGCCATTGGGGGCGGCCACGTGCTGCACGTGATGTGCGACCTGACCATCGCCTCGGAGAACGCCATTTTCGGACAGACCGGCCCGAAGGTTGGTTCCTTCGACGGCGGATACGGCGCCAGCTACCTGGCCCGCATCGTGGGACAGAAGCGCGCCCGGGAAATCTGGTTCCTCTGCCGCCAGTACACCGCCCAGCAAGCCTACGAGTGGGGACTGGTGAACAAGGTGGTGCCGCTGGAAAAGCTGGAAGAGGAAACCGTCCAGTGGGCGCGGGAAATCCTGGCCAATTCTCCCACCGCCATCCGCTGCCTGAAAGCCGCCCTGAATGCCGATTGTGACGGACAGGCCGGACTGCAGCAGCTGGCCGGGTGCGCCACCATGCTGTTCTACCAGACACCCGAGGCCCAGGAAGGCCGGGACGCCTTCGTGCAGAAGCGCAAGCCGGACTTCTCCAAATTCAAACGTCAGCCGTAAAATTGGAAACTCGAAACTCAACGTTTTTTCCATGACGTTCGCAGAGGAACCAATGACCAAAGACCAACTTACCATCTGGATTTCGGCCGCCCGCCCCAAAACCCTCTGGGCGGCGGTGGCGCCGGTGTTAGTGGGCAGCGCGCTGGCCTACCACGACGGCGGCTTCCACCTGCCCTCCGCCCTGCTGGCGCTTCTGGGCGCCGTACTCATTCAAATCGGCACCAACTTCGCGAACGATTATTACGACTACTTCCACGGCGCCGACCGGGGTGAGCGTCTGGGTCCCACCCGGGCCACCCAGGCCGGACTGGTAAAGCCGGAGCAGATGAAGCGCGCCATGCTGCTGGTGTTTGCCCTGGCCGTCCTGGCGGGACTCTACCTCATCCGGCGGGGCGGCTGGCCCATTCTGCTCATCGGGGTGCTCTCCATCCTGTTCGGGATGCTTTACACCGCCGGGCCTTACCCGCTTTCCTACCTGGGCATTTCCGACCTGTTCGTGCTAATCTTCTTTGGTCTGGTGGCGGTGGGCGGCACCTATTACGTGCAAACGCTCCGTCTCTCCGCCAATGCGGTCATTGCCGGACTGGCGCCGGGACTCTTCTCCACCGCCATTCTGGTGGTTAACAACCTGCGGGATGTGAACAACGACCGGGCCGCCGGCAAAAAGACCCTGGCCGTGCGCTTCGGCGAAACCTTCGCCCGCTGGGAATACCTGCTTTGCCTGCTACTGGGCAGTCTGGTGCCGGTGTACCAGTTTCTTTTCACGGGCGCTCCCGCTGCGGTGCTGGTTTCCTCGCTGGTCTTCCTGCTGACGCTGCCGTCCATCCGATTCATTTTCACCCAACCACCGGGACGGGAATACAACCGGATTCTGGCCCTAACCGGCCGGAATCTTTTCCTCTTTAGCCTGCTCTATTCCCTGGGATGGTTGCTATGAAGGTGGAATGGCTGCGCATCTACCACTACCGTTTACCACTGACCCGGCCGCTCTCCGTTCCGGGGAATCCCCATTGGGAGCGGGAGGGGTTCATGCTGGAAATCGGTGACGAGGAAGGTCGCACCGCCTGGGGTGAGGCGGCTCCCCTGCCCGGCCTCTCCTCCGAAAACAGCGCAACGACCTTTCGTTTGCTGCTCCAACCCCTCCAATTTCTCAAAGCGGCTTCCCTGCCGGAAACACCCCACGAGTTACTGGAACAACTGGCACGGACTCCCTTCACCCTGCCGCCCGGCGTTCAATTTGGCTGGGAAATGGCCCTGCTCAACCTGCTGAGCGCTCGCCAAGGGCAACCGTTGGCCCGGCTCTTCAACCCCAATCCCCCCGCGGAGGTCGTTCTCAACGCCCTCCTCACCGGCGCCGACCAGCCCCTTCCCGAAGAAGCCCAGCGCCTCATCGCCGCCGGTTACCCCAGCCTCAAAATCAAAGTCGGGCGCCGTCCGCTGGAACAGGACATCTCAACCGTGCGGAAAATTCAATCGCTCCTGCCGGACACGATCACCCTGCGCCTGGACGCCAACCGCGCCTGGAGCCTGGAGCAGGCCGTCTGGTTCTGCCGCTCCATCGCCCCTCGCCAAATCGAGTACCTGGAAGAACCGTTGCAACCGCAGGAATCCCTTGCCGAACTCCCCCGCCGCACCGGCTGTTCCCTGGCGCTGGACGAAAGTCTGCAGGAGCTGCGCCCCGAAACGTTCCGCCCCTTTGCGGGACTCACCACCGTGGTCTTAAAGCCCGGCTTCATTCTTACTCTGGGAGAAGCGCTTCGCTGGACCGCCTGGTCTCTTGGGCGCGGCCTCCGGCCAGTCTTTAGTAGCAGCTTCTACGCCGGCCCCGCCACCGCTTTTCTGGCCGAAATCGCCGCCGCTCTGGCACCGGCGGCCTTTCCGCAGGGGCTCGATCCCTATCGCTGGCTGGCGGACGACGTCCTGGAAGACCCCCTGCAAATCCACCGGGGCCGCCTCCACCTGGCCGACTGCCGGGAAAAAGCCCACCGGGTTCAGCAGAATAAACTGGAACTGTTGGGAGAATTTTTGTAAACTCCCCTAAAAAGAATTGGGACTCATGCCTCCGACCACCTCCACATCGCTCTTTTTTCTCGATCAGACCGCCCGGAAGCATCCGCAAGCTCCCGCTCTTGTCACTCCGGAGCGTCTCATCACCTACCGGGAGTACCACCAGCGGGTGATCGCGACCGCCCGGCAACTGCACCAGCTTGGCGTCTCTCAAGGAGACCGGGTCGCCATACTGGCCGACAACTCCCCGGACTACCTGGTACTGCTCATGGCACTCTGGTCGGTCGGTGGGGTGGCCGTTCCGGTGAGCACCCGCTGGCCGCTCGGCTGGATTCAGCGCGCCCTGCAACTCACCGCCTGCCAATTGCTGGTAACAGACGCCCCCCACCGCCGGCTCATTCCGCCGGATTTCTCGCCGGTTTTGCCTCTTTCCCAAGTGGCGGTTTCCCAACTGACTGCCCCGGACTCTTTGTTCGCTCCAAAAGGCACTGCGGTGCTTTCCGCCGACGCCACCATCATCTTCACCTCCGGCAGCTCCGGCGAGCCCAAAGCCGCCCTGCACACTCTGGGCAATCACTACTACAGCGCCCGGGGTTCCAACCGGAACATTCCCGTTGGGCCGGGAGACCGCTGGTTGCTCTCCCTGCCGCTCTACCATGTGGGCGGACTGGCCATTCCCGTCCGTGCCGCCCTGGGTGGCGGAGCCGTGGTTTTCCCGCCTCCGGAGCAATCCCTGCTGGAAAACCTCGAGCGCTTTAAGGTCACCCACCTTTCGCTGGTGGCCACCCAGCTGCGCCGCCTGTTGCAATCCGGGAAATCCACCCCGCACCCCGGCACCCTGAAGGCGGTACTGTTAGGCGGGAGCGCCTTTCCACCCGCGCTGATTGAAGAAGCCTGGCAGCGTAGCCTGCCGATTCACACCAGCTACGGTAGCACCGAAATGGCCTCCCAGATTACCACCACCCCGCCCGGCGCCCCCCTGGACCGCCTGCTCACTTCCGGCCGCCCCCTACCCTACCGGGAGGTGCGCATCGCTCCCGACGGGGAAATCCAGGTGCGCGGTGCCACCCTCTTTCGCGGCTACCTGCAAAACGAGGGCCTCGATCCCGCCCGCACCCCGGACGGCTGGTTCCTCACCGGCGACCTGGGCGAACTGGACGAACAGGGCTATCTGATCGTCCGGGGACGGAAAGACAACCGGTTCATTTCCGGTGGCGAGAATATTCAGCCGGAGGCAATCGAGCGGACGCTTCTGCAGCTTCCGGAAGTGGAACAGGCCACAGTAGTGCCGGTGGACGATCCGGAGTTTGGCCAGCGCCCCTGCGCCTTTCTCAAGCTGCTCCCCGGACATTCCCTGCAGGAAGACCGGATTCGGGAACACCTTGTTCACCATCTTCCCCGCTTCATGATTCCGGATCGTTTCTACCCCTGGCCGGAGGAATCCCTCCCCGGAGGCCTCAAACCCAACCGCCAAATCCTGCAACAAATCGCCCGTGAAAAACAACCGCGTAAAAAATAAAAACATGCCACCTGCTGAAAGCCAAAAACGAAACCTTACCTTACCTCTCGCGCTATGTCGCAAAACCGCAACGTTTTATGGCACAAGGAAAAAAGAAATTGGGCGAAACAAGTTTTTAAAAAGCAATCCTCTGCGCTCTCAGCGCTCGCTTCGTTAACATTCAAAATATTCGATTTCACAAAAATACGAAGCTAAATAAATAATTAGGCAACCCTAAATTTGATCAGTTTTTTTACCCATTTCGTTTTTTCGCGGGCTGAAATTTGAAACAAAATTTGTAACCGTTTGGACAAAGGCTTAAATTTTCAACTTGATTTTTACAGAAACTTAAAAACATCGAACGTTGAACTTCATGTTTTCTAATGAACTTTATTTCAATTTGTTTTTATTTGTGTTCATTCGGGTCGTTCGTGGACCAAAATAAATTTCGAATGAAACTCTTTCTTATTGACGTGGTTCATTTTTCAGAAACAAAACGGAGGTTGAGTCTATGAAAATTCTGGTGATCGGCGGAACCAAATTCCTGGGTTATTACCTAACGCGCACCTTGCTGGAAGAAGGTTTCGAGGTCACGTTATTTAATCGCGGCATTACCCCGGACGACTTCGGCAGCAGCGTGAAACGCATCTACGGAAATCGCAAGGATTACAAAAAATTTTACGAGACCTTTCGCCGGGAAAAATACGACGCCGTCATCGACCTGATTGCATACGAACCCGAAGACGTGGAGGTCATTGAAAAGACTTTCCGCGACCGGGTCGGACAATACATTTTTATCAGCACCGGGCAGGTGTACCTGATTACCGAGAACAAACATCAGCCCGCCCGGGAAGAGGATTATTACCAAAAGCTCATTCCCTGTCCCAAAGGCGAAGAAGCTGCTTACGAATACGGCCTGAAAAAACGCCAGATTGAAGATTACCTGGAGGATGCGTACCGGCTCCGGAAATTCCCTTCCGTCCGTTTCCGGTGTCCCATCATCGAAGGTCCGCGGGATTACACCCTGCGCCTTTATTCGTACCTGCTGCGAATTGACGATGAACATCCGGTGATCATCCCGGAATCCGGCGATAATATTATTCGCCACGTCTACGTGAAGGACGTAGCACGTACCTTGATCCGGGTTTTAGGGGTGGAGAAAACCCGCGGGAAAGTGTACAATCTGGCTCAGGAAGAGGTGGTGCGGCTTTCGGAATTCCTTCGGCTCATTGCTCAAATCATGGGAAAACCGCTTCAGCTGGTAAAAATTCCGGACCGGGAACTGCTGGAAGAAGGCCTCCCCCTGGACATTTCGCCCTTTAGCGGCCGGTGGGTCTCTTACCTGGATCCGTCCTTTGCCAAAGAGGAAATCGGTTTTCGCTCCACTCCGCTGGAAAAATGGCTGAAACCCACCATTTACTATTTCATGGAAGAATACCGGGGAGAAAAGCCCTCCAATTACCACTATCGCGCCCGGGAAATCCAGCTGGCGGAAAAATGGAAATTCAAACTGGGTATTCCGGAATGATGGCTCGCATTCAAATGCCCTGGTTTTCCGGCAATTTTTCGAACAGTTTACCGAAAGTGGGAACAGGTTGCAACTTTTTCGCCGGCGAAAGTGACCTCGACAATAGGATCCGGGCCGCCGGTTGATTATATTTACCGGATGAAAAGCGAAGCGGTTAAAAAGGGTGTTGAATGACAGGAAATCCGAAAATTTATTCTCGAATTGAATCCTATTATTTCTGGTTGCAAAAAAACTGGACGACGATTCTCATTGCCCTTTACATTCTGTTTATTTTTTACACCACCTTAATGCCGTTTCAGATTACCCAGAATTTGGCCAAGCGAATTACCTACCTGGATGTTTTCGGTCGTCGGGCCGGGGGACCGTTTCATTTTCGGGGCGATATTTTCGCAAACATCATGTTTTTTTTACCTCTGGGGATTCTGGTAAGTTTGCAACGCCTTCTCACCGTTTACCGCCGTTTCACTCTGCTGGACTGGCTCCGCATTGTGGGCACCGGCGCTCTGGTAAGCCTGACGGTGGAACTGATGCAAATTTTTGTCCCGAACCGCTACCCTTCCGTCATTGATCTGGCGAGCAACACCCTGGGCACCTTTATGGGCGCCCTCTTTATCTTCTTTCTTTACAATCGTTTCCACCGCCAAATTAAAAATTTTCTTTTCAGCGCCTTCGTTCACAAACCGGAGCTGATTGTGGCAGCCGTGGTCTGGGTTTTTATTTTGGTGAGTCAATCCGCTCCTTTTACCTTTTCCGTTTCCATTTACACGGTTCGCCTGCTGCTGCGGGAATTTCTGGCCAACCCGTTTCACATCGACTTTTTCTGGAGCAATCTTTTCTTCAACCTGATTATTTACGGCATTTTTTCTTACTTTCTCTTTCTGGGACTTTTCCGTTACCATTCCGCTTTCGTCCGGCAGAAAACTTTTCTGCTCTTGCTCCTGGCGGTTTTTTTGTTCCCGGTGGGAATCGAAATCTACCAGCTCATCCTGCCCTACCGCAACCAGTCCCTGACCGATATTTTTCTCTCTTTGCTGGGAATCACGGTGGGAGGACTGATTGCTCTCTTCCAGTGGGAGAATCTGACCCGTACCAGCCGCCAATTCTCCAACGAGAAAGATCTGTTCTTTCGGTTGCACAGCGATTTTTTTAAAATGGTGGCGATGTTTTACCTGCTCTTCCTGTTATTTCGCTATTTTATTCCTCCAGGCACCATCGGCGGTTGGGACCCGTCAATTCAACGGTTACAAGAAAGCCTCTCCTTAAATGTCTGGAAAAACCATCTGGACCGTTTCCATTTCCTGCTTTTGTTTATTAAAGATGTGTTCACCTTCCTTCCCTTGGGGTTCCTGAGCCACCACATCTATTTTAAACGCACCGGCCGGTTGTGGGAATCGCTTTCCCAATGGCTGTTTGTGCTGGTCGCCGCCTCGCTGATTTATTTACTCATCATTTTTATCAGCCACTCTTCCATCTTCTGGCCAGAATTTTTTGCGCTGGTCGGTGGAATCTGGGTGGGCATGTTTACCAACAAAATCTACCTGTACTTAAACCAATTTTAGGACCATGAGAACATTTAAATTTTCCGGATTTCAGATTTTACTTTTCTACCTGCTTTTGTTTGCCTGTGTTGTACCGCCCATTACCTCCCGGCAGGACAAAACCTTCCGCTCTGCTTACCTTTACTACAATCAATCTTTGAAGGCACTGGAAGCGCACGACTATTCCCGAGCGCTAAGCGAACTCGATTCTGCCATAGCCCTGCAACCGGCTTACGCCCATTTCTATTACGCCAAGGGCGAGATCCTGGAGCTGCTGGGACAACCGGACTCCGCCATTGTTCAGCACGAGAAAGCCCTCCAGCGCCGCTCCAATTTCCCGGAGGTGTGGGAGCAACTGGCACGACTTTACTTGCAGACTCAGCAGTACCAGAAAGCGATTCGGATTTTAAACAATCTGATCGAAGCCTATCCGGATTCCCTGGACCTTCGCCTGCAAATGGCGGAAGGATATCTGGGCAATCACCAACCCCGGATGTCGATGCAACAATTGAACATCTACCGCAACCGGGGCGGAAAATCGCCGGAATTTTACCGCCTGGAAGGGGAAACCTACTTCTACCTTGGAGAATACCGCAAAGCCCGTGAGGATCTCTCCCGCTACGTCACCCACAATCCGAATGACACCCGTGTACTGAAAGAATTGGGGTACGCCTGTTTGAAAACCGGCGATGCGGAATTGGGAATGCACTATTTGAGCCAGGCGTTGCAGAAGAATCGTCAGGATCCGGAAATTTACCTTTACCGCGCTTACTACTTTCAACTTCGTCATAAACTCCCGGACGCCCGAGACCAGATTCAAATTGCATTGCAAATTGACAGCACCAATGTAAAAGCTCATCTGGAAATGGGAAAAATCCTGCTGCAGATGCAGCGCTTCCAGGAAGCGGACTCCCTTCTGCAGCGCGTCTCTGAACTGGCTCCTCAGAATTACGAAGTTTACGGGTACCGGGCGATTGTCGCCTCTCGAGAGGGACGGGAACAACAAGCCCGTCAATTCTTGCGCATTTACCTGGACCATGTTTTAAAACCGGATCCTCTGATTTTGAAAGAAACAGAGCGAATTCTCGGATCGAATAAGCCAGAATAATTTTAGGCGATCCGGGTTGAATTTAAGAAAGGAATTTTTTATACTGCAGAAACAACGGGATCAATTTTGCGCTTCCGGTTTAAAAGAATTGTCACAGTGGGGATTCATATGATTCGTTTCAAAGCTTTTTTCTTCCTTCTTCTGGTGGGGTGGATTCTTCACCATTCGCCCCTCGAGGCCGAAAAAGTGGATTTTGGTCGGCTGAGGGTAAAAATCGACCAGCAACCGAGCGAAACGTTTGAAATAAAAGGTTCCATTATTCTGGAAAATGTGACCCTGAAATTCGATACAACCGTTTTTTTACAAGACCCCAAACAGCTCGAGGTGCTTTATTATCCTCAATTCGCCAGCGGAAAGGGAAATTGGTTGGTGCTAATTTTGAGTAAAGACAAACGGCAATACGACTTTTACCTCGATCTGGGCGATTCCCTGACTCCCTCCATTCACTGGGAAAAAGCACGTCAAAAGATTTATTTCATTCCCAACAGCCAGCTGATGAAAACGGCTCCCCTGAGCGACAATATTTCCGGCACCGTTTCACTGGATCT
This sequence comes from Calditrichota bacterium, assembly GCA_024276455.1. Taxonomy (GTDB): domain Bacteria; phylum Calditrichota; class Calditrichia; order RBG-13-44-9; family RBG-13-44-9; genus JAJRXE01. The sequence goes on along the minus strand of JAJRXE010000043.1, from coordinate 3,819 downwards.
GCAAAACCAGAAGAAAGAGATTCCGGTGAGTTTAAATCTGGAATTCGATTTGATCCCGCCAGGGGCCTCCGGGAATATTCAGCATGTTACCTTGTCCGGAGATTTTACCATTTACCGGGGAACGTTCCGTGAAGCGAGTGTGGCCTCCGTTGCCGCCCTGAAGGAAAAAGGGAAGAAACAACGAAACAACCTGTTTATTGTGCTCATTATGGCCGGGCTGATGATTATCATCTTCGGTTTCAAATAATCCGCTGGATCCAACAGGAGCTATTTGGATGATCAAACGGGAGTTTCCTGTCCGGTAAAAGAAATCATCCGGGAAGTTGCTTTTAACGATGCCTTTTCTCGGGTGATTTGCACGATTCAGAGGCGGAAAAATGAAAGAGAACTGGAAACGCATTATTTTACATGTGGACATGGACGCCTTCTTTGCGGCGGTGGAGGAACTGCTGCACCCGGAATGGCGCGGCAAACCGCTGGTGGTGGGCGCCGATCCGAAAGGCGGTAAGGGACGAGGCGTGGTGTCCACCGCTAATTACGAAGCCCGCAAATACGGGGTGCACTCCGCCATGCCCATCTCCAGGGCCTACCGCCTCTGTCCCCATGCCATTTATGTGGAACCGCACGGCCGGCTGTACCAGGAATATTCCCGCATGCTGTTCGCCGTGCTGGAAAAATTCTCTCCCCGCATCGAACCGCTCAGCATCGACGAAGCTTTTCTGGACATGACCGGCACCCTGCACCTGTTTGGCAGCGTGGAAAAAATGGGACGGGAGTTGAAGGAACAGATTCACCGGGCCACCGGACTCACTGCTTCGGTGGGGATTGCGCCGGTCAAAAGCGTGGCGAAAATCGCTTCCGATTTCAATAAACCGGATGGGCTGACCATTGTGCCCCCTTCGCAAGTGCAGACATTTCTGGATCCCCTGCCCATTACCCGCCTCTGGGGGGTAGGTCAAAAAACCTTCGATGTCCTGCACAAACTGGGAATCGAAACAGTCGCCCAGTTGCGGAAAATTCCTCTGGAAGTGCTGGAAGCCAAATTCGGGAAAATGGGTGCCCACATCTTCCGCATGGCCCGGGGACTGGACGAACGGGAAGTGGAACCGGAGGAGACGGTAAAATCGGTGAGCAACGAAATTACTTTTGAAAAAGACCAAAGCGACTGGGAGTTGATTCATGACACCGTGTTCCGCCTGAGTGAGAAGGTGGCCGGTCGTCTGCGGCGGGCGGGGATTGCCGGACGCACCGTGCATCTAAAAATCCGCTTTCAGGATTTCAAAACCTACACCCGCAGCCAGACCCTGAACCGGGCGGTGCAACTCACCGAGGATATTTTTTCCATTGCCAGCCAGCTTTTGCAGGAATTCGAGGAATCCCCACGCGCGGTGCGACTGTTAGGGGTGGGAGTGTCCCATCTGGAGAGTCGCCAGGCCGTGCAGCTCAGCCTCTGGGAAGAAGAGGATCGCAAGAAGCTCAAGCTGGAGCAGGTGATGGATCAGTTGCAGGACAAATTCGGCCAGGGGGTCATCATGCACGCCCGCAGTCTGCGGGGCAAACCCAGACACTCCTGAATTCTGCCCCGTTCATCGCCACGATCTGATTCACCATCGTCTATCGCATTAAAATCATCTTTTTTACCAAACGTTGTTTTTCCGTGTGAAGTTCGTAAAAATACACTCCGGAAGAAACCGGATTTCCCGCCTCATCCCGACCATCCCAGTGGATCTCGTATTTTCCAGCACTCATGCGCTTCCTTTTTAAAAGAGATCGGACGCGACGACCCAAGGTATCATAAATGTGCAAATCCAGTTCGGTCGGTTCGGGAATTTGAAAATGGATTACTGTTTCGGTATTAAAAGGATTGGGGTGATTTTGAGAAAGTAATAATTTTTCGGGAACGATTGACTTATTTTTCTTTATTCCTACAACCGTCGTGTCACCATATAAAACCCCATCAATATAAGCGCCTACCAGATGCCATTCCCAACCAAGATCAAAACCACCACCAACAAAACAAAGTCCAATACCTGAAATTAATATATCGACATATGATCCTATACCATATGTTGCTGTACTATCTTCATTATAATAAAACAGGGTTACCATTTTTCTTCGTAATTCATTAAAATAATAATCCCAATATATGGAATCGATTCTAGCTATCTCAAAACCAGTTTCACTTTCATAAGTATACAATACCCATTGTTCTCCTTGCTTACCATTTAATCTATAAAGAATAACACTATCAGGGGGTATAAAATACCTGTTATCTTTTCCCCAAACCTGTTTCACCGTATCTATCACAAAATGAATATCACATTTACCTTTCCAGGTTGCATGCTGACTCAAATACCGTTCTTCCATGCAAATATGATGATTCCCAATTCGATCAACCGAATCTTTAATGATTTTTCTTTGAACAGTATCGAGAATATCTCGCGTTGACCAATCTATCTCATAATATTCCCACATATCCCCAACATGGTGGGGAAAAAAATTGGTACTATCTTGTGCTAAAGCTATAAAATTAAATAATGTTAATATTAAAATCATACACTTAAACATAAAGGTTCCTTTCTATTTATTTTTCAGTTTCAATTATTTTGTCAATAACATCTTTTTTATAAATACATTTTTGTCAAAAATTAATTTATATATATATATATTCCAGAAGAGACTTTTTTACCCGAATAATCCATTCCATTCCACCGTACTTCATATATTCCTTTATTTAAATAATTATCAACCAATGTTATTATTTTTTGTCCGGTAATAGAATAAATTATTAGCTCAACATATGATCTTTCTGGTATACTAAATTTAATAAAAGTACTCGGATTAAATGGATTTGGGTAATTGTCATATAAGATTACTTTATCAAGAATTTTATGATTGATATTTATTGTTATTAAATCATTTTGTTTTATACTAGGATATAAATCTTCACTATCCCTTACAAATCCAATTTCATCTGTAAACAATGAATATTTAGAAGTATTATCTTTAGAACGGATTTTATAAAATAAATCCTCCGGCCAGTGATCCAAATTGCCCTTATAAATTTCTTCACTATAATCTATGTGATAATTATTGGTGGTGGTTGTTCTTAAAATCCAATTACCATTTGAACCAATTTTTTTCCACACTTCATAACATGAAAAGTCCGGTTCCATATTGGACTCCCATGTTAATTTGGGATGATTATTATATGTAGTTCCTTTAAAATTTATCGGTTTCGCTGGGGGAGCATCCAAAGCATTACCAACATAAAACTTTACATTTAAAGTTGTCCCATTCTCACTAATCACTTCCATGGCAAAATTAGTTTGTAATCCACTTCAGGTATGGGTATTTGGATTACTCCAGGGTGATATTATGTTATTATAACTTAAATTAAAAGACTCATTTGAATATTTTCCCAACCTGAAATCATCACCTAAATATTCATAATCATTATTTTCATCTATTAATACTCTAATATAGTCACTTCCATTTCTTGTATGTGGTACCATGTCTTTATGAGTATAACCATTAATATCAGGATTAAGTTGTTTATAAGCAGGCAATTCTCCTGGACCCCAAATATTAGTCACCCAGTAAGGATTTTCCCAAACCCATCTTCCATCTGAGGTTTCAACTCTTATAGTGTTAGTATTACTATAAGGCCCTTTAAAATGAAGAACAAAAATACCTTTATCATTGTAGTTATAAGTAGCCTCGTCATATAGACTATTTATTTTTTGATGATTTTCAAAATAAAAAAACTCATTTTGTTCACCATTAGGAGGGTGGTATTTATAAGCGACACCGGTTGTT
>JAJRXE010000042.1 GCA_024276455.1 Calditrichota bacterium | reverse complement strand
TGGACGAAGGTGGATGTGGAGATTGTTTTAAATGGGATTTTGGCCAATATTATCGATTCGTTAAAAGAGGGTGACCGGGTAGAAATTCGTGGTTTCGGAAGTTTTTATGTAAAAGAGCGGCCGCCCCGGCAGGTAAAAAATCCCAAAACGGGGCGGATTATTGCCGTGGATCACCGCTTTGTGCCGGTGTTTCGCCCGGCGAAAAATTTTAAATTCGTGGTAAATCAAAACTTAAAGTCCAAATCAAATACGGAGTCCTATGAATAAGCAATGTCCCCAGTGCGGGGCTTCGGTTCCGCCAAACGCCAAATTTTGTCCCGAGTGCGGGGCAAATCTGACGAAAGCGCCGGCAGGAAAGGCAACCCAACCCGCTCAGGCCGGTTCCGGCAGCGATTCGCGGGATCGGGTACTTCTCTGGGCAGTAGCTCTGGTGGCCCTGGTGGTGGTTCTGATTTACGTTTACCCCTATTTTATTTCCAGCCCGACACCGGAACACGTTCACGACACCGCCCCGGCCGCCAACCAGCCGCCTCCCATGGATCAGGCCAAATACCAAGAACTGAAAGCCGCCGTGGACGCCAATCCCAACGGCCCGGAAGAGAATGTTCAACTGGCCAATTTCTTGTTCGACAACCATCGTTTTCAGGAAGCGATCAAATACTACCAGCGGGCGCTGCGCCTGGATCCGAGCAATGTGAACGTTATTGTGGACGTGGGTGTGGCCTATTTTAATTTGCAAAACTACACCGAAGCGGAAAAATATTTTCGGCGGGCTCTAAAAATCGATCCCGAACAACAGAACGCCCTTTACAACCTGGGTATTGTTCGCGCTCAGTTGGGAGATATGCAAGGGGTAATTGACGTCTGGAGCAAGTTGATCCAGGTGGCGCCGGAATCGCAATTAGCCCGCAATGCCAAACAAATGATGGAACAAATTAAACAATCGATGCAATAATAACTCAACCTTGAACCAGGAGGTGATGCTATGCCCTGTGGCCGTAAGCGGAAACGTCACAAAATTGCGACTCATAAGCGGAAAAAACGCCTGCGCAAGAACCGCCACAAAAAGAAACTGCGCTAATCTGGCTTAATGGCAGTTTCGTCTGTCATCCACCGACCAACACAGACCAATGAGGGGAAAGCGGTTGTAAAAATGTTACCAATTTTCTGTGTGAGTCGGTGGTTTCTGTTTTACAGCGGACTCATGAAAAACGCAATCACACATTGACCATGGAACAAAAAATTTACACGGTCTCCGAACTGACCCTGGAAATCAAGCATGTGCTGGAGACCAGTTTCCCCCGACTCTGGGTGGAGGGCGAAATATCCAACTTCAAGCGCCACACGTCCGGCCACCTGTACTTCACCCTCAAGGACGAACATTCGCAGATCAGTTGTGCCATGTGGCGGTTCCGGGCGAACAATTTGCTTTTCCAGCCCGAAGACGGCATGAAGGTGTTGGTTGAAGGCGATTTACAGGTTTACGAACGGGGCGGAAACTACCAGCTGATTGTTTACCAGATGCAGCCGGCGGGAGTCGGGGCGTTGCAACTGGCTTTTGAACAGTTGAAGAAGAAGCTTTTTGCCGAAGGCCTGTTTGACGAAGCCCATAAAAAGCCCTTGCCTCCTTACCCGGACCGAATCGGAGTGGTTACATCGCCCACCGGCGCAGCGATTCGCGACATCATCAGCGTGGCCACCCGCCGTTTTCCGGGCGTGCAGATCATTCTTTACCCGGTACGGGTGCAGGGCGAAGGTGCCGCGGAAGAGATTGCCCGGGCCATCCGCGATTTTAATGAATACGGTGAGGTTGACGTGATTATTGTGGGCCGGGGCGGTGGGTCGCTGGAAGACTTGTGGGCCTTCAACGAAGAGGTGGTAGCCCGGGCTATTTACGAATCGAAAATTCCTATTGTTTCGGCGGTGGGACACGAAATTGATTATTCCATTGCCGACTTTGTGGCCGATCGTCGGGCACCCACCCCTTCGGCGGCGGTGGAACTGCTCATTCGCGATCGTCAGGAACTGGCCGGAGTACTGGAATATTATCGCGAAAAACTGCGGGAAAATCTGATCCGTTCCATCCAGCGCAAGAAAGACCGCATCGAACATTTGAAGCAAAGCTACGCTTTCCGGCGACCTGAGGACATCATCTTTCAGAAAATGCAGCGTCTGGATGAAATATCCCGCAACATGCTCACTTATTTAAACCATAAAATTGCTTTGTATCGTCAAAATATTCACTATTTGCACAATCAGATTAACGCCTTAAATCCCCATGCGATTTTAAAAAGGGGGTACAGCATCTGCTACAAAGACGGGGAAATTGTGAAAGATGTGGCCCAGGTAAAGCCCCTGGACATGGTGCAGGTGCGGTTGTCCAGAGGACATTTCCTCTCGCAGGTGCAAATGGTAGGAGAATCCGAATGAAGAAAAAACTAACTTTTGAAGAGGCCATGAAGCGCCTGGAAGAAATTGCCCGGGCGTTGGATACCGGAGACCTGCCGCTGGAAGATTCCATTAAAATGTTCGAGGAAGGCATGCAGCTCATTGAGTTTTGCCAGGCACGTCTGGAAGAGGCCGAAAAGAAGGTGCAGAAACTGAGCCGCACCAGCGACGGTTCGTTTCACACCTCGCCGCTGGACGCGCCCCCGGAAGAGTCTGCCAACGGTCAGGAATGAAACATTCCGCCAGAGGAAAGCCATCGGTCGCAATGGAAACCCCGCACTACATACTCGGTATTTCCGCCTTTTACCACGACAGCGCCGCCTGTTTGCTGAAAGACGGCGAAATCGTTGCGGCGGCGCAGGAAGAACGCTTCACCCGTAAAAAACACGACTTTTCCTTTCCGCTCAACGCCATTCACTACTGCCTGCAGGAAGCGGGCATTTCCGCCGCTGAACTAAACCAGATCGCATTTTACGACAAGCCGCTCCTTAAGTTCGAGCGGATTCTGGAAACCTACTTAACCTACGCTCCGCGGGGTATTCGCTCTTTTCTGAAAGCCGTTCCTTTGTGGCTCAAACAAAAAATGTGGATTTCGCACTTAATTCAGGAGAAACTTCACTATTCCGGGGAGCTTTTCTTTCCGGAGCATCACGAATCTCACGCAGCGTCGGCCTTTTTTCCCTCCCCTTTCTCCCGGGCAGCTATTCTCACCATCGACGGTGTCGGCGAATGGACCACCAGCAGTTGGGGCGTTGGCCAGGGAAATAAAATTGAACTCCGCCAGGAAATTCGATTCCCCCATTCGCTGGGACTCCTTTATTCAGCCTTTACTTACTACTGTGGGTTCAGGGTAAATTCCGGAGAATACAAACTGATGGGGCTGGCTCCCTACGGGGAACCGCGTTTTGTGGAGCACATTCTCACCCACTTGATTGATTTAAAAGAGGACGGCTCGTTCAAACTCAATCAGAAATATTTCGATTACTGTGCCGGGTTGAGAATGACTCACTCCCGTTTTCACAAACTGTTTGGGGCGCCCCCGCGCCAACCCAATGAACCCATTACCCAGCATTACATGGACATGGCAGCCTCGGTCCAGAAAGTCACCGAGATGATTATTGAACGCATGGTCCGGTACATCCATCGGCAAACCGGAATGAAAAACCTGGTTTTAGCCGGGGGGGTGGCGTTAAATTGCGTAGCCAACGGTAAAATATTGCGGGAAGGTCCCTTCGAGAACATCTGGATTCAACCGGCTGCCGGAGACGCCGGGGGTGCTCTGGGAGCCGCTCTGTTTGTCTGGCACCAGCTCCTGAATCGACCCCGGAAGACCGATGAAAAGAACGATTTCCAGAAGGGTTCTTACCTGGGGCCCCAATTTAGTGCCGGGGAAATCGAAGCAGTGTTGCAGAAAGAGGGCCTGACCTATCGCCACCTGGACGAAGAGGAATTGCTGGAAACCGTAACCGATCTGCTTCAGCAGGAAAAAGTGGTCGGCTGGTTTCAGGGACGGATGGAATTCGGTCCCCGGGCATTGGGTGCCCGCAGCATTCTGGGGGATGCCCGCTCTCCCCGCATGCAACGCCGCATGAACCTGAAGATCAAATTCCGCGAAAGCTTCCGACCCTTTGCTCCGTCGGTGCTTCTGGAAAACGTCAGGCAATATTTTCTGCTCGACCGGGAAAGTCCCTACATGCTTCTGGTGGCGCCGGTGCACCCTTCTCAGCGACTTTCTGGGGAAAACAATCAGGCCGAGGGGTTCGAAAAACTCCACCAAATTCGCTCCCGCATTCCGGCGGTGACCCACGTCGATTTCTCCGCTCGAATCCAGACCGTGGACGGTAAACACCATCCGCTTTACTACCGCTTGCTAAAAAAATTCCGGGAAAAAACCGGGGTGGCGGTTCTGGTAAACACCTCGTTCAATGTACGCGGCGAACCAATTGTGTGTACGCCACAGGATGCGATACAATGTTTTCGAAACACCTACATAGATTATCTCGCCATCGGTCCGTTTCTGGTGTCCAAAGAAAAGCAACCCGACGAAGCGGAAATTATTCAATGGCACCAACAATTTGAACCGGATTAAAAATGAACCGACATTACACCAGACATCATAAAATCTTTGCCCTGGGTTTGCCCTTTGTGTGGCTCCTTTTGAATCTTTTGTTCTTCAAATTCCATTTCGAGTCACCCGGACTGATTCTGGTCACCGCTTTAATCGGTGTGATTGAGATAGCCTTCTTATTCTTTCCTTCCCTTTACAAGAAATTTTACCAGGCCTGGAACTGGTTCACCCGGAAAATCGGCCAATTCAATACATACCTCATCTTAAGTTTGATTTTTTATCTGGTTTTCACTCCCATTGCCCTCATCCTGCGTTTGCTGGGCAAAGATTTGCTGGATCAGAAATTCGATTCCCGGGCCTCCAGCTACTGGCATCCCCGCCCTCCGGGAGAAAAGAAATTAGAAGATTACCGAAAGATTTTCTAAGGCAGATTGTTCATTGATTAGCCAATTTTTAAAGAACTTTTTACGGCGAATGAGGGAATAACCGGCCCTGACTGAGAACAGGACTTGTTTCTTACAATCGAAAAGAAGTCGGCACATTGAGAAAATTAAATTGCCCAGGAAGAAAAAATTGTTGTAAATCAATTCCGCCCCCGAGAATCTGCGTACATTCGCTCAAGCTGGGTACAAAACGTTCTTTGACATTGTTTTTCGAAAGTTAAATTCCCTGCTTTCCTCTTACCCGCGCCGGTTCCTCGAAACATTACCTTTTCTTCAATGTTGGGAAATTTCTAATCTTTCGAACCTTCACTCATGTCTTATCAAGGAGGAGATTATGCGTAAACATGTCATCTTGATTTTATTTATCCTATGGGGAACGACCATCCTTCCGGGGTTTCAACCTCCGACAAAGGCGCAGCAATCCCCGGGAAGCTTTGTTGGTTACGTTCCCGATGCCATTGTAGTCAAGTTCGACAGCACCCTCTACCAGCAGTTCGACCTGCAAAGGGCGCTGGAAAGCGGTTTTACCGGTGTTGCTTCCGTGGACCAGTTAGCGGCTCTGTACGGGGTTCGTTCTTTAGAACAACGGTTTCCCAATGCGGAAGTGAAATGGGTGCGAGGCAGGTTGCTGGACATGAAAGGCTGGTTCAAGGTGTACTTTGCCGGAGAGGTGGAGGTGGAGCAGGTTGTGCAGGCTTACCAAAACATACCCGGCGTGGTCGATGCCCAACCCATCGGAATTCATCGGGTCCAAAAGATTCCCAACGATCCTCGTTTTTCCGAACAGTGGCACCTGGATCAAAGCCAGGATCACGACATTGACGCCCCGGAAGCCTGGGATATTCAAACCGGGAACAGCGCCATCATTGTGGCCATCCTGGATACCGGCGTCCGCTACTTTCACAAGGATCTGGGCGGTCTCAACGCTTCCTTTGCCAGTCCGGAAAATGCCCGGGGAAACATGTGGATCAACTGGGTGGAGAAAAACGGGACGCCCGGAGTGGATGACGACGGCAACGGCTACGTGGACGACTGGATTGGCTGGGATTTTGTGGACGGGGTCAGTGCCATGACCGGCGAGGACGGTAGCACACCCGACAACGATCCCCGGGATTTCAATGGCCACGGCACCCATTGCGCCGGCATTGTTGCAGCCATGAACAACAACGGCTACGGGGTTTCCTCCCCCGCCGGGGGTTGGGGAAGCGGTGTAAACACCGAAGAAGGGAACGGGGTAAAAATCATGGCTCTGCGCATTGGGTGGTCGGAACTGTTTCTGGGACTCATAGAAATGGGCTACGTCAGCATGGATTTTGCCGCCAGCGCTTTCTATTACGCCGCCAACAACGGCGCTCGCATTGCCTCCTGCAGCTGGGGGTCAGACAACACCGGCGGGCTGGGAGATGCCCTCGATTATTTTCTTTATGAGAACGGAGAACAGGTTCGTCTGGTATTTAAAGCCGCCGGCAACGACGACAATGAAGTGTCGGACTTTATGAACGACCACGCCGGGGTCATTTCGGTGGCTTCCACCGACTCCAACGACGTGAAATCGGACTTTTCCTCCTACGGGGTGTGGGTGGAAATTTCTGCACCAGGTAGCGATATTCTTAGCACCTATCACGATCATAACGACGAACAAAATGACGCCTTTGCTTTTCTGAGCGGCACCTCCATGGCCACCCCGCTTACGGCGGGAGTTGCTGCTCAGATATGGTCGGCCAATCCGAGTTTAACCGCCCTGGAAGTCAAACAAATCCTTTACGACAATGCCGACGATATTTACAGCATTCCGGGGAACTCCACTTACCAGGGCAAATTGGGTGTGGGAAGAGTGAACGCCAACTCTTCCTTGAACGATCCGTCTCTGCCGGTCACCCTAATTTCTTTCACCGCCCGGGTAGAAAAAAGTCAGGTGGTACTGCAGTGGGAAACCGCCTCGGAAATTAATAATGCCGGTTTCGAGGTGTACCGGGCGGAAAACTCCGACGCTAATTACCAGCGCATCGCTTCCTACACCGACTACCGGGAATTGGTCGGTCAGGGCTCCACCAACCGAACTACTTACTATTCCTTTACAGATCGAACGGTGCACGCCAATAAAATTTATTATTACAAAATTGCCGACGTTTCGTACTCCGGAGAACGGACCTTTTCGCCGGCAATCCGGGTGCAAACTCTTGGGCAAGGAATCTCATCTTTTCAGGATGGAACCATTCCCGGCCGCTTTGAACTTTTCACTCCCTACCCCAATCCTTTCAATCCGGCCACCAAAATCAAATTTGCTGTGCCTCAATTTACTGCCAATAAAGCCGACCGGGTTGCCCTTCTCATTTACGACAATCTGGGAAGAAAAATCAAAAACCTGTTTGCCGGTTACCTGGCGCCGGGAATTTACCAGACCGAATGGGACGGAACGAACGATTCCGGACAACGGGTTTCTTCCGGCGTCTATTTTGTGGTATTTCAGAGCAATGTGAATCGGCTGGTTCAAAAGGTCATGTTTGTAAGGTAGAAAAATCTCCCAATACTGCAACGCAAATCCCGGAGGCGTCCGGCGGCTTCAACCTCCGGGATTTGTGTTTTTTAGCCCACGAAACACGCTTAAGGCGCACAAAGAAAAAGCTGAAGACTCGTACCAAAACTGCAAACGTTTCATTAAGATGTTCAGAAACTTAACCTGTTTTCATTTCATATCCCCTTGGCAATAACTATGTGGTGACGTTAATTCGCTTCATTTCTTCGGAAATTATTCCTTAAAGAACAAATCCAGAGTGACGAACCGGCTTTCGGTGGCAAACAGAAAGTGATTTAGCGAGTTTGTTTCACTGCTTGCAAGAACGGTGGGAACAGGTAAAGATTGGCGGCCAGGCGTCCCAGTACGAATCCGGCCGTAGCGGCGACGGCGCCCACAGCGTTTCCATAGTGAATCAGGAGGAACAGCACCAGCAGAATTCCCCCGACTTCCAGAGCGGTCGCCAGAGTAATCGGAGAGGTGTGACGGGCATACACCAACACCGCTCTTTGAAAAGAAAGCAAAACGGTTAGTCCCGGCATCAACACCATAATGCGGGTGGGAAGAAGGGCAAATTCGGTCAATTCCAGGCTCAATCCCGAAATTTCATGAAACCAGATTTGGGCAAAGGGGGTGAAGGCAAGCAATCCCAGACAGACGACAACCGCTAATCCCAGAGCCGTTGCGAAATTACGCAGGGTTCGGTAACCTTCCATGCGCTTGCCCATCAAGGCAATACCCACCTCCTGAAAAGAAAGCCCCAGACTGCGAAAAATGAACACCAGGGAATTAATCACCGGAAGCACGGCAAGAGATTCCAGTGCCAGGCGACTTTGTCCTACAAAAAAGGTGACCAGCGGATGAACTCCCAGACTCAACAGGGAAGTCAATGCCAGCGGATAATAAAAATGTCCGATGAACCGATAAGTAAGCGGAGGTTCGTCCGGTTCAGGTGGTTTTTGCAACACCCCTTTCAGTACCCGATGCACCATGATGCGGCTGGCCAGCGCTTCCATGGTAACCCCGGCGGACAGGGCAATGGCACCCACCGCCACCCCGGGGAGTTTACCCAGCCAGTAAAGCAAAAAAGCCGTCCCTGCCATGGTGGTAAGCCGAACAGCCGTTCCGTATGCAACCCGGCGAGTCAAATTCCCCCGAATCAGGATTCCCTGATAAAAACGGCGGTATCCAATGGTACCCGGCCAGGGGAGTAAGATGGCAGTGGCCAGATGGGTCAGGCGAGCCACTTCGGGAGGCAATTTAATTAAATCCTCGGCGATGAAATAAAAAACAGGGGGAATAATCAGTACCATCATGAGGACGGTTATGGCGCCGCTCAGGAAAAAAGTGAAATTACGTAATTTGAAATAGGATTGTCGATTGCTCACCAGGGCGGTGGAAGCACTCATCATCATGATTACCGGCGCCTCAATAATCAGGGCGAAGGCAAAGGCAACTCCGTACGCTGCCAGGTTAAATTTCGGCTCCGGCAAGCGGGCAATAATAGCCGCCAGCAAGGGACCTTCCACCGACATCATGAGCCAGGTGGCTGCCAGCGGCGCCCAGAAGAGAAATATTTTCCGGTAGCTTAATCGTTCCATTTTGATTGGTTCACGTTTTCCCGAGCAGAAAATAATTTTCACTGGGGAATTTCATTTCCGGGCTTCTTCAACCAGCTTCTCCGCTAAAACATCCAGCGGATTAAAGAGCGGAATTTCCAGAGTAACCCCTTCCAGCACCAGGCCAATTTCCGTACACCCGGCAATCAGCCCAACCGGGGAGCCTTTTTTTAGCGAATCCACCGCGTGCAAAATTTGTTGGCGATTCTGCTCCTTAACTCCGACAGTTTTTACTCCTTGTTTTCCGTACACCGCTTCCATGACCAGCTTTTCCTGAACCTCCGGATCCGGTACCAGTAAATTAAATTCCGGTAGATAGCGTTGAAACAAGCCGGTTTTCAGGGAACCGGTGGTGGCCAGCAGAATAATGGGAGCGCCGGTTGGAAAACGGCGGCGCAGTTCTTCTGCCAGCAGTTCCAGCATGTTTAAAACCGGTATGCGAACCACCGCTTGCACCTCTTCCACAAAAGCGTGGGCGGTATTGCAGGCCATTCCCAACAATTGGGCTCCCCACTGCTCCAGTAAACGGGCGGAATCCTGCAAATAAGGCACCGGGGAGGGACCTTTTCCCAGCAGGAAATCTGTGCGGTCGGGGATCTCGGGGCGGTTGTCCACCAGCAAACGCAGATGGTCCTGCTCCCGCCGGGCCGGAGTGCGCTGGATGATTTTGCGCATCAACTCTAGAGTGGACAGTGGTCCCATGCCACCGATGATGCCGACAATTTTGCTCATGCCCTCGCTCCTTTAATCCTCGCCCCCTTTACGGAAAATCAGCAGACCGTGTTTTTGCAAAATATTTTTAACCTTTTCTTCGGGCAACGCAGATATTTTTCGGCCTCGAAAGCCTACCATGTCCTCCGCTGCAAACAGCGAGTGGTAAATGGCTTCCTCGGTAGCCTCGGCGGCCGCCACAAAAAGGGGAGAAAGTTGCTCCTCCCTCAGAACCGTCATTTCCCGCAGCGGTTTCTCACTCCGGTAAGGATAGCGTACCTGCGGTGCGGTGGAAAAGGCCACCACGTAATCACCGCTGCCATTGGTGGAAGCGCCGCCACTGCGGACAAATCCCTGAAAGGCCCGTTTCGCCAGGCGGCCCAACTGCCGGGCATTCAGGGGTGCGTCGGTCGCCACAATCATCATGCAGGAACCGTCCGCCGAGGGGTCTGCCAGTTTATTCTGCAGGTAATACTGTCCCAGTTCCTCGCCCACCGGAGCGCCATTAATTCTCAATATTCCCCCGAAATTGGTTTGAACCAGTACGCCCACTGTGTAGCCACCCAGATTCACCGGCAGCTTGCGGGAAGCGGTCCCAATTCCTCCTTTGAATCCGAAACAAATGGTTCCGGTTCCGGCACCGACACACCCTTCTTTCACCGGACCAGGCCGGGCGTTTTCGATGGCCCGCCGGACGTGTTCTTCCTGCACGAATCCGGCCCGGATGTCGTTTAGGTATCCATCGTTGGTTTCGCCTACCAGGGGATTTACCGAGCGTACCTCTTCGTTCCCCGGCAAAGAGAGAACGTACTCCACCAGCGCCTTCGCCGCGACCGGAACGCTTAGGGTATTGGTCAAAACGATGGGAGTTTCCAGCACGCCCAGCTCCCGCACCTGGGAGATTCCCATTAGCTTCCCGAAACCGTTGGCCACGAAAATGGCCGCCGGCACTTTGTCTTGAAAAACATTCCGCTCATGCGGGAGGATGACCGTTACTCCGGTGCGACAGCTGTCGCCTTCAATCAGGGTAACCTGGCCGACTCGCACTCCGGTCACATCGGTAATAGCGTTCCACTTACCGGTGGGAAGCACTCCGATTTTCAAATTTCGCCACCAGGACGTCTGGGCGCTCAGTAAATGTACAGTCATAATCAAAATCCCCAGAATTTTTACGAACCGCATGACAACAACCCGATTTTGAAAGTAAGTTCTTTTAAAAATCTATGCCTTTTCTGCTTAAAATATTTTTTCAGACTCAAAATATTGGGTATTTTTGTTGACATTTTCAACCAAAAATTATTTATTTCTGTTTTTTTAGTTTGAATGCGCCCTTTTCTTTAAGAGCTGTACAATTACACTCTCCCGGTCATCTCGATACAACCCTGTGAACGAGGTCAACTCGATGGCCGGCTTATTTTTGCCCCAAAATTTCGCGAATCGACACAAAATGAATCCGGGAAGGATTTTTTCAATGACGCCCAGGGATGGGCAAACGACCAATGACCCCTGACTAAAAATCAGAGACGATTTTAAAATAAGACGACTCGGAGAGTCGTGCTACAAATGCCGGTGGCTATCGAAAAAAACAGGGTGAGTTTCCGATTCTTCCCAAAAGAAATTAAAAAAAATTAAAAATTTTACCATTTTTCTCTTGACAAAATTACCCGGGAATTTTAAAATTAAATACACCCACGGAAGAGCGTTTTCGAAGACCAAACGGATTTCTCCGAACCGCCGCCTTTTTGTCTGGAGGGAGATTCTATGTTCAGCCTGCCGGTGAGTTTATCCGGAAAACAACTGAGAGGGACTCTCTCTCTGAGCAAGCAGACCCGGCGCTGCCGGGAGGCGATGCACGGAAAAGGCTTGGCAATCGTCCCCCGCCGAACGTAAATTATTCTTACCCGAACAATAGCTTAAATCGGCGGATGCCCCCATGAACGGGTTTTATTCGACATGGAAAATGGCTTTCTATTTACCGGT
>JAJRXE010000041.1 GCA_024276455.1 Calditrichota bacterium | reverse complement strand
TACAACATCATTGGCGAGGAAATTACCACGCTGGTGGACGGCGTCATGCCTCCCGGCAGCCATAAGATCGTGTTCGAAGCAAACGACCTGCCCAGCGGTATTTACATCTACAAGCTGGAGACTCCGGACGCGGTAATGGTTAAGAAAATGATTCTCTTGAAGTAAAACGGGGCACAATGCTTTTGTCAGAATTATTATTCAAAAGGGGATACCTTCGGTATCCCCTTTTTTTATGCACTTTTAAAAAACAAAAATCGAATCAACCCATCTTCAGAAAGAAAGAAATTTTATTTGAGTAGCGGCAACATTTTCCATATTTTAAATATACCGGAAGCTTTGATTCCCAAGGGACTAAAACAAGAGGTCACCCATGTCCACACCATTTAAGATTCCCCCCAAAATCGCCGAACGATTCCAGACCCTCAAGTTCAAGCTCATGTTTTTAATTACCTTGCTTTTGATTGTGGTAGTGGGCATTCCGGTCGGTTTTTTTGTTTACCAGTTAGACAAAAATTACAAAGATTTTTCCATCAACATGATCGAAACGGCCAGTCAGGTGGTTTACCAGTACATTTTTGACGGCATGATGAAGAACGACTCCCTGATGATTCAAAAAAACCTGGAACTGCTGGCCATGGAACCCACCATTCAGTTGGTCCGGATTTACCGACCCTGCGGAACGATTTTGTACTCTTCACAGAAAGAGGAAATTGAACAGAATATTCGAGAGCTGGGAGACAGCACGGTATTCTTGAAAATAAACCAGGGGGAAATTGAAGCCTTTGTTCGCCGCGGCAACGTTTATTCCCATCATCATCCTATTTACGTGCAGGAAGAATGCACCCCCTGCCACCAACACAAAGGCGAGCTCATTGCCATTATGGACATCCACACCGGTTTTACTCAATCGGAACAGCTGTACTCTTCCTCCAAGAAACTGGTACTGGTCGGTGGGATTCTGATTATTGCCATCCTGTGGATTTCGTTAAACTTGCTTTACCAGTCGCAAATTGAATCGCGCTTACAGACCATCATCAGGGGGTTCGAACGGCTGCGACAGGGAGACTTCAGCCACCGGATCAAGATGCCCGGACGGCACGAGCTGGCGTTGTTAGCGGAGAAATTCAATCACACGGTGGAGGAATTGAAAACCTCCCGGGAGAAAGAAGAACAGCTCCTGCAGGAAAAACTGGAGCGGGCCGACCGCCTGGTAACCCTGGGCGAGGTGGCGGCGGAAATTGCGCACGAGGTCAACAATCCGGCCAGCATCATTTTGGCCCGGGCGGAATATCTACGGGAGGAATTTCAGGCCCGGGAAACCGACAATTCCTGCACGGAAGATCTGGATATTATTATTCAACAAATCGAAAAAATTGCCGAAACCACCCGGAGCATTCTGCACTACGCCCGGAAACGGCCCACCACCTTCTCGAAAACGAACCTTTGCGACGTGATTCAGCAGTCCCTGCGAGTGTTAGAACCGCGCATTAAAAAACTGAACGTGGAAGTCCTTTTGCAACCGGCTCCTCAACCCGCTATTGTGTGGGGAAATTTCAACCAGTTAGAACAAGTATTTTGCAATTTGCTGAACAACAGTCTGGATGTGCTGGAAAAACATTCCCGCAAACAGATTTCCTTAAACTGTCAGGAAGTGCTGGAAGACCACCGGGTTAAAAAATATCGCATCGTATTCCGGGACAGCGGTCCGGGAGTTCCGCCGGAATACCGGGACAAAATTTTTACCCCTTTCTTTACTACCAAAGCGGAAGGTAAGGGAACCGGATTGGGTCTATTCATAGCCAAAAAGATTATTACCAACCACAAAGGCAACTTGTACCTGGACACCACCAATAACAAGGGTGCCACATTCATCATCGAACTGGAGGCGTTTCATGACTAAGCTGGAAATTTTGGTAATTGATGATGAAAAAGAGATGCTGGTTAGTTACGAAAAGATTTTAACCCGTCAGGGTTTTACGGTGCACCCCATGCAGGATGCCCGGGCAGCGTTACAATTTTTACGGGAAGATCACAACATCAGCCTGATTATTTGCGATTTGAAGATGCCGGTAATGGATGGAATGGATTTACTGGGAGAGATTAAAAAACTTCACCCCTACCTGCCGGTCATAATGGTAACCGGTTACGGCACGCTGGAACTGGCCATCGAAGCGGTGAAAAACGGGGCGTTCGATTTCATTGAAAAACCTTTCTCCAGCAAAAAACTGTTGACGTCCATCCAGAATGCCCTCAACCAGATTGCCCCCTCCCCCAAATCTCCTACCGAAGACACTTTCGACAACATTGTGGGAAAAAGCCAGGCCATGAAGGATGTGTTCGAAATGATTCAGAAAGTATCTTACGGAAATGCCAATATCCTGATTACCGGCGAGAGCGGGACCGGGAAGGAATTGGTGGCGCGCAGCATTCACAAACACTCTCTGCGGCGCAATCAACCAATTATTCCCATTAATTGCGGTGCCCTGCCGGAGAATCTGTTCGAGAGCGAATTGTTTGGTTACGAAAAGGGGGCGTTTACGGGGGCTTTTCAGGCTAAACCCGGCCTGGTGGAACTGGCCAACGGAGGGACCCTGTTTTTGGACGAAGTGTGTGAACTTCCCCTGCAATTGCAGGTAAAGCTGCTTCGCACCCTGGAAGACCGCACCATCCGACGTATCGGGGGCAAAGAAGAAATTCCGGTGGACATCCGGGTGGTTTCGGCCACCAATCGCGATCCGGAGCAATCCATTCGGGAAGGAATTTTACGGGAAGATTTCTTTTACCGCATTAACACCATTCGCATCCATATTCCTCCCCTGCGCGAGCGCAAAGAAGACATCGAGTTGCTGATCACCCACTTCCTGCATGAACTGGATCGCCGCTACAAACGCAACATTACCGCCATCGATCCGGCGGCCCTAGAAGCTCTCTACGCCTACAACTGGCCCGGTAATGTGCGGGAATTACAAAACGTCATCGAACGCACTTACTACCTGGCTTCGCCGCCTTTGATCCGCCTCCACGATCTCCCCTCGCAAATTTCCGACTGTGTGACGGTTTCCTCGGAAGCGTCCTGGAAACATCTTCCGTACCGGGAGGCAAAAGAAAAAGCCCTGGAAAATTTCGAGAAAAAATACCTGCTCTTTCATCTGGAGCAAAACCACTGGAACATCAGCCGGACCGCGGAAAAATGTGGCATCGACCGCCGCACCATTCACCGTTTAATTAAACGCTACAAACTGAAAGAACCCGGTCCCCAATAGGAACCGCTGTGGGGAGGCTGGTTTGGCGGAGGAATAAAAAAGGGCAGCGTCGCATCGGCTGCCCGTGTTGAATCAGTTTATGTTACCTACCGTTTCAAGCTTTGGACTGTACCAGGTTGGCCACAATCGTGGCGGTGTCCATTGCAATGACCAACTCTTCGTTGGTGGGGACCACCAACACCTTTACCCGGGAGTCGTCCTGCGAAATAATGGCTTCCTGCTTGCGGACTTGCTTATTTTTCTCCCGGTTTAATTTAACTCCCAGGAACTCTATGTCCCGGCACACCATTTCCCGCACCATATCGGAATTTTCTCCGATACCGGCGGTAAACGTAATGGCATCCACCCCGTTCATGGCGGCGGCATAAGCGCCGATGTACTTTTTAATCCGGTACACAAAAATGTCCATGGCCAGACGAGCTCGCTCGTTGGTGTGGTAATTTTCTTCGATTTCCCGCATGTCGCTGCTCAGGCCACTCACCCCTAATACTCCGCTGTGTTTGTTCAACATGGTGTTCATTTCGCTGGGAGTGAGTTCCTCTTTGGCCATGACGTGAAGCACGATTGCCGGGTCCATGTCGCCGCAGCGGGTTCCCATCAGCATTCCTTCCAGCGGGGTGAATCCCATGCTGGTGTCCACCGACTTGCCGTACTTCACTGCCGCCAAACTGGAGCCATTGCCCAGGTGGCAGGTAATAATCTTTAATTCCTCGATGGGTTTACCGAGGATTTCGGCGGTTCGTTTGGAAACATAGCGGTGGGAAGTGCCGTGAAAGCCGTAGCGGCGTATTCCGTGACGCTTGTACAGCACGTAGGGAATGCCGTAAATGTAGGCGTAATCCGGCATGGTTTGATGAAAGGCGGTATCGAATACTCCCACCTGCGGCACGCCGGGAAGCAGCGCCTTGGCGGCGGCAATTCCCTTCAGGTTGGGCGGATTGTGCAACGGGGCAAAATCAATGCACCGGGTAAGCTCCTGGATGACTTCGTCGGTAATCAGCACCGAATCGCTAAACGCCTCGCCCCCATGCACCACCCGGTGTCCCACAGCATCAATCTCACGCTTGTCTTTCAACACCCCGTGATTGGGACTGAGCAGAATGCTGAGCACATATTCAATGGCTACTTTATGATCGAGGATTTCTCCGGTGAGCTTTATCTCCCGTTTGTTGCGAGCCTTGTGGGTTAACACCGCGCCGGAAAGGCCGATTCTCTCTACCACACCTTTGGCCAATACCTCTTTGCCTTCCGTCTCGATTAACTGGTACTTTACCGAAGAGCTTCCCGCATTAAGAACCAGAATTTTCATTTTGCCTCCCCTTCCCTCATTCTTGCGCTTTTTCCGGATATTCAAAAATTCCTTTACCGGTTTTGCGACCCAGGTGTCCCGCCCGGACTAATTTCTTCAACAGGGGGCAGGGCCGGTACTTCAGTTCGCCCAGTTCCCGAAACAGCGCTTCCATCATGCGCAACAATTCGTCCAGACCAATCATGTCCGCAATGGCCAGCGGGCCCATGTGGAAGTTGAATCCCAGTTTCATGGCGGTGTCAATGTCCTCCGCCGTGGCAATGCCTTCCATCAGCACGTAAAGGGCTTCATTAATCAGGGGAATAATCACCCGGGTGGTAATGTAACCGGGATACTCGTACACCTCTACGGCCGTCTTGTCCAGAATTTCTGCAAACCGTTTGGCAATGTTGTAGGTTTCGTCCGAGGTTTTCAATCCCCGGATGATCTCCACCAGAGGCACTTTGGGCACCGGATTGAGAAAATGCATCCCGATGATGCGATCTTCCCGGTTGGTAATGGAGGCAATTTCGGTAATACTGAGGGTGGAAGTGTTGGTAATAAAGATGGTATCCGGATCGCAGATTTGATCGATATGTTTGAAAATGTTCTGTTTTAACTCCAGATTTTCGGGAACCGATTCAATCACCAGATCGCCCAGTTTGGCGTCGTCCAGATTCCAGCTAGTGCTGAGGCGATTCAGAATGGACTTCTTTTCGCTATTGGTCATAGTCCAGCGCGAAATTTCCCGATCGATGCTACGGGTAATTCCCTCGATGGCTTCTTTGGCACCTTCTTCATCCTTTTCAATAATGAGCACGTCAATCCCTTTGGAGGCCACCAGCTGACTGATACCCTGCCCCATGGTGCCGGCACCAATTACCACCACTCGCCGAATCGCCTGCTCGGATTCTTCCAGAGGTAAATTCTCTTCCCGAGAGAGAACCTCAATATCCAGAATATTTTTGTTCTCTTTATTGTCTTGATTTCCTTGATTCTCTTTCATTTCCCTCCTCCAGGTTTCTATTATCTTTCTCTCCCAGGGCTATATAAGTTCCCTTTGGGAGAAGAAAAATGCAACCTCTTTTTGGGCATTTTCCACACTATCGGAGGCATGGATGCAATTAAACTGAATACTTTTCCCAAAATCCCGGCGAATGGTACCTTCAGCCGCTTTTTGAGGATCGGTGGCGCCAATAAAATCGCGGAACCCCTGCACGGCATTTTCCTTTTCCAGCACCATCACCACCACTCTTCCGCTGCTCATGTACTGAACCAATTCTTCGTAAAAGGGCTTTCCTTCGTGCACCTGGTAAAAGATTTTAGCCTCCTTCTCCTGCAACTGCACCATTTTCATCCCAACAATCTCGAAACCGGCTTTTTCAATCCGCTGAATGACCTCGCCAATGTGCTTTTCTTCCACACACTCCGGTTTAATAATCGTGAGCGTTCTCTGTTTCACTTTCCACTCCTTTATTTAACCTATGTCCATTGTCTTTTTTACCTCTTCAGCCATCTGGAAACCCAATTCCAGGGCCTTCAGATTCAGTTCTTCGGTTCCTTTGGGGACCCGGGCCAGCACGGCTTTTCGCAGGGCTTCCCGGCTTACAATGTTGCCCAATCCGACCAGCGCACCCAGCGAAACAATGTTGGTGGTCATCGCCCGGCCGACTTTCTCCCGGGCGGTACGTACCAGCGGCAGGGAAACCACATTCACCGGCGGCAAGTGTTCCACCGCCTCAGAATCCACCAACAGCAATCCGTTTTCCTTCAAATCCCGGGCGTATTTGTCGCACGATTCCTGATTGAGAGCCAGCAGGTAGTCCAAGCGGGTGGTTTTAGGATAGAGAATCTCGCCGTCGCTAATAATGACCTCGCTTTTGCTGGAGCCGCCGCGGGCTTCCGGGCCGTAACTCTGGGTTTGTACCGCATTCTTGCCTTCGTAAATGGCCGCTGCTTCGGCCAGAATCACCCCGGCTAAAATGAGTCCCTGTCCACCGGATCCGCTTAAACGTATCTCAATCTTCTTGGGCTCTTTGGTTGATTGATTCTTCTTGCTCTTTGTGCTGTTCATGTTTTGCCTCTTTTTTACTCATCGATTCGCGCGTCTCAAGCATCTTGTATCGTTCAATCAAACGTTCGTATTCTTCAATAAACTCTGGCTTTTCCACATGGTGCAACACGCCAATGAAAAATTTGTCTTCCAGCTGATCTTCGGAATATTTCGACTTGGCGGTGATGGGCACCGAGTGTTCTTTGTAATATTTCAGCATATTGGCAGCGTCGCCCCGCTTGTTCCATTTCCCCTCGTAGGTGGGACACTGAGAAAACACTTCCACCAGAGAGAATCCCTTATTCTTTACCGCTTGTTCGATGAGACGGTCCATGGCGGGTACGTGATAAGCGGTGGTACGCGCCACAAAACTGGCACCGGCAGCAATGGCTAACTGGGGAATGTCGAACGGATGTTCCACACTGCCCATTCGCGCGGTGGATCCGCGAGCCCCGTAGGGCGTGGTTGGCGACACCTGACCGCCGGTCATTCCGTAAATATTGTTGTTCATCAAAATAACCGTTAAATCGATATTACGCCGGGCGGCGTGAATAAAGTGATTTCCCCCAATGGCGGTTGCATCGCCGTCGCCGGTAATGACGAACACATGCAGCCTGGGATTAGCCAGCTTTAGCCCGGTGGCAAAGGCAATGGGACGCCCATGCAGGGTGTGAAGGGTGTTAAAATCCACATAAGCGGTCATCCGGCTGGAACAGCCAATACCGCTTACCATGGCTACCTCGTCCTTGTTCAATTTCAAACGATCAATCGCTCGAATCAACGCCCCCATCACCACACCGTGTCCGCATCCCGGACACCACACGTGGG
>JAJRXE010000004.1 GCA_024276455.1 Calditrichota bacterium | reverse complement strand
GGGTTTAACGATCGGTTGAGAATCAGGAGGAATAACGGTGATCTCCTTCGATTCAAAACAAAAGGTAATTGTTATTTAGGAGGAAAATCAATGCGCCAGGAAAAAGACGCCCTGGGTACGGTGAAGGTACCGGAAGACCGTTATTACGGTGCTCAGACCCAACGGACAATAGAAAATTTTAAAATCGGCACGGAACGGTTCCCAGATGAGTTTATTCGGGCTTTTGGGATGATTAAGAAAGCCGCCGCCAGGGTGAACCGGTCTTTGGGGCTGTTGGAGCCCCGTCTGGCGGAAGCGATTGAAAAAGCGGCCGATGAGGTGATTGCCGGTAAGTTGGACGCGCATTTCCCGTTGGTGATCTGGCAGAGCGGGAGTGGCACTCAGTTCAACATGAATATGAACGAGGTAATTGCCAATCGGGCGAATGAACTGCTGGGTGGCAAAATCGGCAGCAAAACGCCGGTGCACCCGAACGATCATGTCAATATGTCTCAGTCCACTAACGACGCAATTTCCACCGCTATGCAGGTTGCTGCGGTGCTAACCCTGAAGGAGCGGCTCCATCAGCCCCTGATTGATTTACAGAAATCCCTGGAAACAAAGGCCAGGGCCTTTAAAGAAATTGTCAAAGTTGGGCGAACC
This sequence comes from Calditrichota bacterium, assembly GCA_024276455.1. Classification (GTDB taxonomy): domain Bacteria; phylum Calditrichota; class Calditrichia; order RBG-13-44-9; family RBG-13-44-9; genus JAJRXE01. Next base: position 5,095 of record JAJRXE010000004.1, on the reverse strand, counting down.
CATTTGCAAGATGCTACCCCGTTGACTTTGGGACAGGAATTTTCCGGGTACGCCGCTCAGATTGAACAGGCACACGAAACCATTGCCCATGTTTTTCCGCATCTCTCGGAGTTGCCCATCGGCGGCACCGCGGTGGGAACAGGTTTGAACACCAAAAAGGGGTACGATGACCGGATGGTGGAAGAGATCAGCCGGATTACCAACCACTCCTTTAAAGTTGCCCGGAACAAGTTTGCCGCCCTGGCCGCCCATGATGCGCTGGTAGAACTTTCCGGAGCGTTGAAAATGCTCGCTGGCGCCTTGATGAAAATCGCTAACGATATTCGCTGGCTGGCCAGTGGCCCGCGGGCCGGACTGGGGGAAATTATTTTACCGGCTAACGAACCGGGCAGCTCTATTATGCCGGGCAAAATCAATCCCACCCAGTGCGAAATGGTCATGCAGGTGGCCTGTCAGGTCTTCGGTAACGATGTCACCATTGCCCTGGCCGGTTCCCGGGGCGATTTCGAGTTAAATGTGTTTAAGCCGGTACTGGTTTACAATCTTCTCCAGTCGATTCGCCTGCTGGGCGATGCTTGCCGCTCTTTCCGGGAAAAGGCGGTGGAGGGTATTGAACCAAATCTTCCCAACATTCGGCGTCATCTGGAGAATTCGCTCATGCTGGTGACTGCCCTGAACCCTCAGATCGGCTACGACCGGGCGGCCGAAATTGCCCTGAAAGCCTGGCGAGAAGGTAAAACGCTGCGCGAAGCCGCTGTGGAATCGGGTTACTTTACCGCTGAGCAATTTGACCAGTGGGTGCGGCCGGAAAAAATGATTCAGCCGGAAGATTAATCTTGCCGGATTCTCCGACACGATTGGAAAAGGGGAAAAAGAAACAGGACCTTGTGGTGAACCGGAAGGTGGACAGGCCGTTTCCTGTCCGCCCCGATTGTAGCGTTGGGAATTCAAAAATTAAACAATTTTTTTCGGAAGCCGTGGGCTTTATGCCCGCGCCGCCTCTGATTTTGATGCAGGTATTAAGCCGGCGTTGAAATAGTCGCAGGCATGAAGCCTGCGCCTACCTAAATATTTGCGATTTGTTTGGTTCAGGTTTTAATACGCCCAATGGATGAAATCAATCGATTTTTTTCAGCATTTTCCAGGGATGTTCCCGGGTGGGGTTGTAGCGTAGCGCCTTTTTGAACGCCCGCCGGCTCCGTTCCAGATGGATTTCGCCCAGAGTGTCCCAGAGGGTTCCATTGTCAGGGAACACTTTTAAAGCCGTCCGGAGAAACGATTCCGCTTCTGCGAGAAAATTCCAGTTGAACAGCCAGCGCGCCTGACGATTTAAGCCGGAGGCCCGGGATTCTTTTTTACCCAATGCGGCTTTCCGGGCTTCCTGTAATGCCGCCAGTGCCTGCACGGAATCGCCCTGCATGGTGTGACAGAGCGCCAGAAGCACTTGGGGAAGCGCCTGCTGCGGGTAAAGTTGAGCCAGCTCCTGCCCGATTTTGAGCGCCCGGAAGGTTTGTTTCTCTTTCAACAGGTCCTGGATGACCCGGGCGAAGTCACTGCTGTAATACGGGTAGATGGTTGAACCGGCAAACTGCTTTTTCAATCGGGTCAAGATGGCGTCGGGATGGTTGTACACGGCAATGTGAAGGCGGCGCAGTTCGGGCGTCCAGATTTCTTCCCATTCCTTACTCCATTTTTCCACCATTTTTTCAATCGCGGGTGTAAAGCGGTATTCTTCCGGAAAAGAGGGATCGGAACGGTAAAGGGAAATGTAGTCCCAGAAAAAGGGCAGGGCGCCGTTCTTGTGGTAGATGTCCAGTCCACTCGTCCCCCTGCTTTTCAGCAGCTGTTGGGTCATGAAAGCGCCGACCCGGACAAACGCTTCCGCGGCCACCGGATGGCGGCCATCGCGAAGCGCTTTCGAGAACCGCTTGAAATCCTTTTCCAGGGAATCGCGATTCACCACCCGATTGAAGTAGGCGAACGCCTGCTGAACTTTCGCGTTTTCCTGCAGTTTCCGCTTCCCGAAACGATCGAACTCGGCCATCCCGTAATTGAAACTTTCCCAGAGGGCCCGGTAAAGCTGCTCGTCGTACCGGTTGCCGGTGTACAGCGCTACATTCCAGGCTTCGTCCGTGAGGAGCTGGTAAAAACGCCGACCGAAAAGACGCAGATTTCCACCTTCCAGATTGTAGGCCAGGGCAATGGCGAAATTCATGGTGGGGAAGCGAATCAGCAGGGTGCGGGTTTCCGGTTGGCCGCCGGTGTGGTAGGCCATGAAATGTCCGTTCACCGGTTGAATGACCCAGCCCATTCCGTAATCGGTGAAATGGCCGTCCTGCAGAACCAGGGAGGTTTCCATTTCGTCCCGGCTCCGGCGCGAGAGCACCCGGTCGTTGGCGAGCCCTTCGGCGTATTTCAATAAATCGGGGACGGTGGAGCGGGTGCCCCCGGCGGCAAAGCGGCTGCTGATGTCCACAAACTCGGAATTCTTCAGCTCCCCAAATACCAGCTGGTATCCCCGCACCCGATTGGGAATCAGCTCCAGGGGATCGTCCATGCGGGTGTCCTTCATGCCCAGGGGAATCCAGAGGTGTTTGGTCAGGTAATCGGCGTAGGACGTTTTGGCCGCCCCTTCAATCACCGCTCCCAACAGGTTGTAGCCGTAACTGCTGTACTGGAAGCGCGTTTGCGGTTCGGCCACCAGATCGAAGGGGGCGAAAATGGCAATGGCATCCCGGGTGTACTTGTGTTCCTTAATGTGCCCCTCCAGATCGTAATCTTTGTAGTGGCTGATGCCGCCCAGGTGCCCCAGCAGTTGGCGAATGGTTACCGGCCAGTGTTTCCAGGGGAAATACGGCACGTACTTCTGCACCTGATCGTCCAGCTTCAGTTTACCCTGCTCGGCGAGCTGCAAAATGGCCACCGCGGTCATTGATTTGGTGTTGGAAGCCAGCCGGTAAGCGGAATTGGCCCGGGCGGGAGTGCGATTTTCCAGGTCGGCAAATCCGTAACCGTTCGCCCAGAAATTTTTCCCCTGGTAAAAACCGATGGACAATCCCGGGATTCGATCGACTTTCATCTGATTCGAGACAAAGGTGTCCAGTTGCCTCTCCAGCTGGGGCGTCATCTGAATGCTCTGGGCGCAAAGCAGGCCGGGGAGCAACCAGAGCATCCCCAGGATGAGAAAGGTGATTCTGGATTTCAAAAAGCCTTTCATGGTTAACCTCCTGACAAATTTGGATTCGAAAAAGAGGTGTTTTGTTTGAAGCGGTTGTTTGTCTCCTTATTTCCGCGCTTTTAAATAGCGGTCGAAGAAATCGGCCGCCGCCTGATAAGCCCGTAACCAGCTCCGGTGGCGCAGAAATCCGTGCACTTCGTCGGGAAGCACCAGCACTTCCACCGGGGCTTTTCCCTCCCGGCGCAGGCGCTGCACCAGGTCGGTGGTCTGGATAAAGTCCACGTTGCGGTCATCGTCTCCGTGGATGAACAGTACCGGGGAGGTCCAGAACGGCACATTGGCCACCGGGGAAGATTGGTAAGCCAGGCGCAGGAGGTCTTCGCCGAAAATGCCCCAACCGCCCCCGTGGCGCCGTTTCGCCCGCAAGGCCCAATCGTGAACGCCGTGGAGGTCCACTCCGGCGGCAAATAGGTCGGAATTGCGCGCCAGCCCCAGCGCAGTGAGGTAGCCGCCGTAGGAACCGCCCCAGAGGCCAATGCGCCGGGGATCCACCTCCAGTCGCTGCTGCAGGAAACGGGCAGCGGCCAGAATATCGGCGTACTCCGCAGCTCCCCGGGGACCCTGCCGCGGTGCCTGGCGAAAGGCCCGTCCGTAGCCAATCCCGCAGCGGTAATTTACTGACAGCACCACGTACCCTTTGGCGGCCAGATACTGGTTCAGGGCATAGGCACGGTGGTAGTAACCGCGCATGTGCCAGCCCAGTAGCATCTGGCGGATGGGACCGCCGTGCATGAAAATAACCGCCGGTCGAGCGTCGCCGGGTTGGGCGTCCCGGGGAAGAAAGAGTTGTCCATGAATTTCCCAACCGTCTGCAGCCCGAAATACCACCGGTTGGGGTTCCATTAACTGGTTCAGAGGAAATTGAGGCGGAATCAGTTCAGGCGCCAGGAGACGGAATTTGCCTCCCTGGAAAGGCATCACCGCCGGAGCAGCCGGTTGCCGGGCGCTGGAACAGAGGAACACCAGATGACGCCCCGTGGCGGTGACCACCGGACTCCATTCCAGTCCGGCTCCCGGGGTCAGCAATTGGGGAGCGTCCCCTGTGACGGACACTCGCCACAAATGCCGGCGATCTACATCGTTCTGGTTGGAATTGTAAATGACCCATTTCCCATCCGGCGAGAGGGTGGCGTCTTCCACCTCGAACTTTCCCGGGGTCAAACCGATCAATTTTCCGGTCGCCAGGGAAAGGGAGTAGAGGTGCATCCAGCCTTCGTGCTCGGAGTAGAAAACCAGGCGGTTGTCGGCCGCCCACCTTAGCGGATGGCGGGGGTAGTACTGGGCGTACCCTCCGCCGGAATCCGGCGAAAACCAGAGCAGTCGCCCCTGTCCGGTTTCGACCTCCGCGATCCAGATGCCAAAGGGAGTCGGACAGTCCCAGTGGGGCGGTGGCTCGCTGGTAGCTCCCGGAAGGCGGATGAAGGCGAGCTGCTTTCCGTCCGGTGACCAGACCGGATGCCGATCGCGATCCACCGAGGGAGCCATCCAGGTAATGGTGCGCGTGGCGAAGTGGTACACGCCAATGAAACTGTGGTCCTCCCGGGAACTCACGAAGGCCAGCCGGGAACCGTCCGGCGACCAGACCGGGTGGGAGTTTCTACCCCGCGCGTGGAATAAAAGGCGGGCGCTGTTGGCGCTGTCGATCCGGGCTTGGTAAATCTTTCCCTTGTGCACGAAGGCCACCAGATCGCCCAGCGGAGAAACGGTTGGTTGGCTTCCCGGCCCGAGTTTCCAGGGTTTGCCTTCCGCTATTCGTACTGCCCAGACCGCCTGCTCCGCCCCGGCCGGATTGCTGGTGGGGTTGGGGTGCTCTCCCTCCCGGTTGGGGGCGCCCCCACGGACAAACACCAGAATGTT
>JAJRXE010000040.1 GCA_024276455.1 Calditrichota bacterium | reverse complement strand
CCTGGAACCCGGCGAAAGCCAGCGTTTTTCCATTGCCTTGCTAATGGGCGTTGATTTTGACGATCTGCTCAATAACGCTCAAATTTCTCAACAGGTGTTCGAAGCGGATTACCGTTTTGCCCAGGCTCCCCGCAAACCGCATCTGGTCGCGATTCCGGGAGATGGGAAAGTAACCCTGTACTGGGATACCGGCGCAGAGTATTCTTTCGATCCTTTTGTGGCCCGGGCCAATCCGGACAGCATGGAGAAAGGGTTCGATTTCGAAGGGTACCGTATCTATCGTAGCCAGGACTATAGTTTTAACGACACGAAAACCATCACGGACTCCAAAGGGGTACCGTTCCTTTCCGAACCGCTTAAAATGGTGAATGGATTACCGGCACAGTGGGACTTAATTAATGAGTATGAGGGCTTGTCGGAAATTGAATATCCGGGACGAGGGGTGCGCTACGATCTGGGGCGCAACACCGGATTGGTTCATATGTTTGTGGATTCCAATAACGTGAAGAACGGAGTCACCTATTTTTACGCGATTACATCGTACGACCATGGAGATAAGAATGCGAAACTACCTCCTTCAGAGTGCCAACGGGTCATTCTAAGGGACGCAGTGACTCGCGAATTTAGTTTCGATGTGAACACCGCCATGGTGGTACCCGGTGGGCCAGCGCAGGGGTTTGTGCCGCCTCAGCTGGAAAACAGCGACAATAACTTTGCGGTTCAGGAGGCCGGGAACGCTACTGGGAAGGTCTGGGTGGAATTTCTGAATCCCTTCGAAGTAAAAGATGGCAAAGAATACGAAGTCGTTTTCGAAGAGGTGCCAATCGATTCGCAAACCACCACAACCGGTTATTCAGTGATTGATCTGGAGCCGGTAACAGTGACCTTTGTAGCCCGGGATACCTTTTATGTGGATCTGAACAGTGGAATTCGCATTGTAGAAGGTTCGGTGACGGTGCGGGATCAGTCCGGGGCGTTGGTGGATACCAGCCGGTATGTGGTGGATTATGAAAAAGCCCGCATTAAAGGTGCTTACGGTGGGGCGTTACCCAATGGCGAAGAATTTACCGCCACTTTTAATATTATGCCGGTGGCGAACAGTACTTCGATGAATGGAGAAGACAACAATCCGGTATTCGACGGAATAAAGCTCTTTGTTCAGGATGAGAAGGTGGCGCTGGATCCGATTAGCACCGAAGGCGGAAGGAGCGGGTTTAAAGTAATTGTGACCAATACAAATTTCAGCGACAAGTACACCAAAATCGGTCTCGCCACGGTGGGTAATTTTGCTCCCTATCCCTCCGATTTTGAAATTCGTTTCACCAATTACGATACAACCGCAGACGGAAAGCTAATTAATCCGGCGGATTCCTCGGTGATTACGAATGTGAAAACCAACTTTAAAATAATCGATGTGGAAACCGGGGAGCGAGTGGACTTCTTTATTCAGGAGGTGAGTGGTTACCGCAATGGGCGATGGGATTGGCCAGAACCAATTATCCTGATTAAACCCAACTGGACTCGAATCACCGAAACCACTTACCAGGTGGAATTTTCGCCTCCCGTGGATACGCTTACCTCCAGTACCGGCGAAGACAGTCTGGTGGTAGAAGATCCGATCTACCCCGGCGATGGTGATGTGTTCCTGCTGTTCTCTCGCAAGCCGTTCGATCCGGGTGACAAATACACCTTCGTTACTCGGGCGGCACGGTTCGACAAAATAAAGGCTAAAAATGCGCTGGACGATGTGATTGTGGTACCGAATCCCTACATTGCCTATAGTGCGGCCGAAATAGCCGGAGTGCGGACCGGACAACGGGACGATCGGCGAATCGAGTTTCGTAATTTGCCGCCTCGCTGCACGATTCGAATTTACACCATTACCGGGGAATTGGTCGATACCATCGAGAAAGATGACAATACCAATTATGCTACCTGGGATCTGCTTACCTTCGAATCGCAGGAAATTGCCTACGGGGTGTACATTTACCATATCGATGCCCCGGGGGTTGGCACTAAAATCGGTCGATTTGCCGTCATTAAATAAAGAGTTTTTCATGATTAGAAAAGTGAGAGTTGGTATGAAAGGAATAAAAAGGTCTCTGTTAAGCGGAATTATTTTGACTTTCATGATCTGGGTAACTTTCGGGTTTGCTCAGAACAACAATTCACCCTACGTATCTTCGGTGGACCGGGTCGGCACCACTGCCGCCCAGTTTTTGAAAATTGGTGCTGGAGCCCGTCCCATTGGTATGGGCGGGGCTTACTCCGCTTTGGCCACCGACATCCTTTCCATTTACTGGAATCCCGCCGGACTCTCCCGCGGGGTGGGCAACGGAGAAGCCATCTTTAATCACGCTGCCTGGTTGGCCGATACCCAGTACGATTTTGCTGCGTTTTCCATGAATTTGGGCTATCTGGGGTCGGTGGGATTCCATATCATTTCTTTCCGCACGCCCGAAGAACCGGTGCGCACTATCGACCATCCTGACGGAACCGGCCAGATGTGG
>JAJRXE010000039.1 GCA_024276455.1 Calditrichota bacterium | reverse complement strand
TTTCAAATTGAAAGGCATCGGGCCGGCCAAAGCCCTTACCCTGGCGGCAACGTTTGAGATTGCCCGCCGCATCGCCGCCCTGCCCAATCGGCAGAAACTAAAAATCACCTCGCCAGAAGTGGTCTTCCAGAAGTTCGGTCCCCGCTTTTCTGCTTACAAAAAAGAAGTGTTCATCGTGCTGATGCTCAACAGCGCCAATATTCTGTTACGGGAATACAAAGTTTCCGAGGGCACCTTAAATGCCTCGCTGGTACATCCCCGGGAAGTCTTCCAGCCCGCCATCGTGGAAGCGGCTGCTTCCATTATCCTGCTGCACAATCACCCGTCCGGTGAGACGACTCCCTCTCCACACGACCGCAACATCACCTACCGTCTGGTGGAAGCTGGAAAATTGCTCGACATTCCGGTGCTGGACCACGTGATTATTGGTCGGGAAAATTACTTCAGCTTCAAAGACGAGGGATTGATTGGGGATTGAAATACGCTTGAAATGAATCCGGGAATTTTGATTTTCTCAAGGGACAAGAACTGAGAAATTCCGGAAGAATTATTAATGAGATTTCAGGAGGATTACTACCCGGTGAAGGAAAATTGAAAATTCAGGAAGGTTTTTCTAATATGGCCTCCGAGGGGCAAAAGAGGCGGTCCCGACTCACCGGGCACTCATCATCACCCCAATGGGCCGCAACCCTTCGATATTTTCGAAAACAATTTTAATAATCACCATAATGGGCACCGCCAAAAACATTCCAATAATGCCCCACAACCATCCCCAGAAAATTAAAGAGAACAGCACCACCAGGGGACTCAAATTCAGACTGCTTCCCACAATGCGGGGATCAAGTAAATTCCCAATAACAAATTGAATTCCGATCAAAAGAAGAGCTAACCAGAGCAGGGTACTGATGCTCTCGAACTGCAGGAACGCCACCGAAAGCGGCAGGAAGGTGGCAATAATCGACCCGACATTGGGAATAAAATTCAGTAGAAACGCTAAAATCCCCCAGATCATGGCAAACTGAACATCGAACAACAGCAGAATAATGAAAAAGAGGAATCCGGTCACCAGGCTGATCAAGGTCTTGGCCAGCAAATATTTTTGAATCTGGCGGTTAATATTATTAATAATCCCGGAAATCTTCAGCGCCGTTTCCGGCTCGAAGGCAGTGTGAAGTTTCACAGTTATTTGCTTACGACCAATCAAAATAAACAGCAAGAAGAGCAATACCAGAAAGGTGTTGGAAAGGAAATTCAGAATCGATCCCATGGTGTTCAAAATCACCTTTTGCAGGGAAAGCCCCTGCAAACTTTCCAGCCAATTCAGTTTCCCCTGTACGTTCATTTCCGATTTAAAAATTTCCGGCGGAATATTGAAAAATTGCATGAAGTGATTCAAAAACATATTAAAACGGGCTTCATAACGGGGGAATTCAACGGTAAACGATTTAATGCTGGTATAAATTAACAAGCCGACCAGATTGAATAACAGGAAAGTAATAAAAAGGGCCAGAATAATTGAAAGAAACTTGGGCACGTGACGATCTTCGAAAAAATCAATCAAAGGATTCAAAATGTAGGAGATAAACACCGCCAGGGCGAAAGGCAAAACAATCGACCGCACATTGTAGAGCACGAAACCAATGGCAATGGCGGTAATAATTCCCAGAAGAGCGATAATAATCCGATTTTCGCGCAACATCGCCTCACGGGTGTTCTTGGGCATGGATCATCCTTCCTTTGAGATTTCGCTGAAAAAGACGCTGCTATGAACAATACAATTTACGAAAAAAAATCCAAACTAAAAATAATCTTTCTTTCCACCCCGTTTTTTTAGCAAATCTCTAATGCGCTTCCAACCAGTTCTTGCCCACTCCCACATCCACCTTAATGGGGACGGAGAGTTTTTGAGCATTTTCCATTTCATAGGTAACCAGTTCCCGCACGGTTTCAAGTTCCGCATGGTTTACCTCAAAAACCAATTCGTCGTGCACCTGCAGAATCATTTTGGTTCGCAGATTTTCTTTTTCCAGACGCTGTTGAATCTTGATCATGGCCACTTTAATCAAATCGGCTGCGCTTCCCTGAATGGTGGCGTTAATGGCCATTCGTTCGGCATTCTGCCGGATGTTGCCGTTTTTACTGTTAATTTCCGGGATGTAGCGGCGACGGTTCAAAATTGTGGTTACGTACTGATTTCTGGCCGCAAAGGCGATGGTGTGGATCATGTAATCCTGCACGCGAGGAAAGCGGGCGAAATAATTGGTGATAATCTGCTTGGCCTCTTCGGGATCGATGCCCAGCCGCGAAGCTAATCCGTAAGGCGAAATTCCGTAAATAATGCCGAAATTCACCTCCTTGGCTTTCCGGCGCATTTCCGGGGTAACCATTTCGATGGGGATATTGAAGATGGCGGCGGCGGTACTGGCGTGAATATCCTCGCCCCGTTCGAATGCCCGGCGCAGCCCTTCGTCACCGGAAAGATGGGCCATGATGCGCAGCTCGATCTGGGAGTAGTCCGCGCTCATGATAAAATCCGCGGGATCCTCGGGGATAAAGGCGCGCCGAATTTTGCGTCCAATCTCGGTGCGGATGGGAATGTTCTGCAGATTCGGATCGCTGCTGGAAAGGCGACCGGTGGCTGTCACCGTCTGGTTGAACGAGGTGTGCAGTCGGCCGGTGCGAGGACTAATCAGGCTGGGAAGGGCGTCCACGTAGGTGGATTTTAACTTGGCCAGCTTGCGGTACTCCAGAATTAGCCCTACCAGGGGATGCTCGGCAAATTTCTCCAGCACCGCCTCGGAGGTGGAGTACTGTCCGGTTGCCGTACGCGACGGACGGGCCCGTCCACCCAACTCTTTCTGAATCGCCAGTTTCTCGAACAGCACCTGCCCCAACTGCTGGGGAGAATTAATATTGAATTCCGTCCCGGCCAGCTCGTAAATCTTTTTCTCCAATTCCTTCAAAGATCCTTCTAATTCCCGGGACATTTCTTTCAAAAACGGAACATCCAGGCAGACACCGTTTTTCTCCATCTCCATCAGCACGCTTAGCAGGGGCATTTCCACCTGTTTGAACAGGTCGTACGTTTCGGTTTCCCGCAGCCGCTTTTCCAGCACTTCTTTCAAACGCAGGGTAATGTCGGCATCCTCGCAGGCGTAAGGATAAACCATTTCTACCGGGATGTCCATCATGTTTTTCTGCTTCTTGCCCTTCTTACCAATCAATTGCTCAATGGGCACCATTTTGTAATTCAGATAGGTAAACGCCAGGTAATCCAGATTGTGCTGGCGCAACCCCGGATTAATCAGGTAGTGAGCCACCATGGTGTCGAAATCGATGCCCTTTAAATGAATTCCATGTTGCCACAACATGAGGCCATCGAACTTAATATTTTGCCCGGCTTTGCGAATCGTTTCATCTTCGAACAGGGGCGCCAACATCCGGAGGGCCTCTTCGGCGCTGTAATCGCTGCGGGGATCGTTAAACGGCACGTAATAGGCCTGAAAAGGCCGCACCGCAAAGGCAATTCCGATGATGTCCGATTCGAATATCTTCAAACCGGTGGTTTCGGTGTCAAACACAAAAAAGCCTTCCTGCCGCAGATTCGCCACTAAATCATTCAGAGCTTCCTTGCGATTCACCAGATGGTATTCCTTCTCGGTAGAATCGATGTCGTGAATGGTTTCTCCACCTCCCGAAAATTCTGGGATTCGTTCCATCAGGGAATGGAATTCCAGCTCTTTGAACAATTCCTTTAACTTCTGCTGATCGGCATGTTCCCATTTCAGGGCTTCCAGATCGATGTCCAGCGGCACATTCGTGTCGATTTTCACCAGCTCCCGGGAGAGATAAGCCTTGTCCCGACCCTCTTCCAATTTTTTACGCAGCGCCGGTTTGGTGATCTGGTCCAGATGGGCGTAAATATTGTCCAGGGAGCCGAACTGTTTAATCAGGCTGAGGGCGGTCTTTTCTCCGATTCCCGGCACCCCGGGAATGTTGTCGCTGGTATCGCCCATCAGGGCCAGAAAATCGACTACCTGTTCGGGCGTCAGACCGTGCTGTTCCCGAAGTTTTTGCAAATCAATAATTTCCGGATCTTTACCGGGACGGATCTTGTACATTTTCACCAGGGGGGAAATGAGCTGCATGAAGTCCTTATCCCCGGTTACCATGTAGGTTTCGATGCCGTGCTTTTCGGCCCGCTTGGCCAGGGTGGCAATCACGTCGTCCGCTTCGTAGCCATCTTTTTCGATCAGAGGAATCCGGAACGCCTGCACAATTTCCACAATTTTCGGGTACTGATCGGCCATTTCTTCCGGCATCTTTTGGCGCGTCGCCTTGTATGCCGGATATTTTTTGTGCCGAAAAGTGGGCTTCTTTGTGTCGAACACCACCGCTATTTCATCCGGTTTCTCTTCCCCAAGAATTTTCATCAAAGTCAGGGTAAATCCGTACATGGCGCTGGTGTTCACCCCCCGGGAGTTAATGAGGGGATTGCGAATAAAAGCAAAATAAGAACGGTAAAAAATGGCCGACCCATCCAGCAAGAATAATCTTTTTCTTTCGCTCATGCTGCCAGTCCTCTGATTTTCCTGTTCAAATATAATGGATTCACCCGGACGAATAAATAAAAAGTTTGGGAATCCGTCCTCGGATTTGGGGGAAAGTTTTTCCTTTTAAGAGTGCTTTTTACACTTTGTGATTCTCATAACCTATTCGCCGACAATCTTCCCGAGTTAAGGAACAATTTAACTTTTAGATTGAATTTTTTTATTTCTTTGAGTATTATTTTACGGGAGGAAGTGTTATTTTGCTCCGCACGTTCAAGGCAAATAAACGGAATCATAAACCAAACATAATGAGGGCTAAAAGGATGGCGCAGGACTTTCTAAACAAGGTGACCAGTCAACTACTGGAGACCGCTGAAATCGATCGGGAGCTCTATACCCGGTACTCCGTGAAGCGCGGTCTGCGGAACGAAGACGGTTCCGGTGTGTTAGTTGGTTTAACAAAAATTTCCAGTGTAATCGGCTTCAAAATTGTAGATGAAGAAGTCGTGCCCACGGAAGGCGAACTGTATTACCGCGGAATTTCCATCCGCGATC
>JAJRXE010000038.1 GCA_024276455.1 Calditrichota bacterium | reverse complement strand
TCCTCCCGGGTGAGCTCGTAAACATGCCGGTACAACTTCTCCAATGCCGGCGTCAAGTCCTTGTTGCGCCGTTTCATTACCTGGCGCGCCGTGGCAAGCGCTTTGTCGAAGCGATGTTCCACCAACCCCTCTGCGCCTCCCCAGGAAAAGGAAGGAATGAATTTAGGCGGAAAGCCGCTGCCGTACACATTGGAAAACACCCCTACCACCGTGCCGGTGTTTAGCATGGTATTGATTCCGGTTTTAGAGTGATCGCCAATGGTGGCTCCCACAAACATGGACCCGGAATCGACCATTTTGCCGTTCACGTACACTTTCACATTCCCGTAGTTGTTTTTCAGGTCGCTGTTGTTGGTGTCCGCACCGATGTTTACCCACTGCCCCAGATAGGCGTGTCCCAGGAAACCATCGTGCTGTTTGTTGCTGTAGGAATGAATAATGGATTCTTCTACTTCGCCGCCTACCTTGCAGACTTCCCCAATGGAGACGCCTTCGTAAATTTTTGCCCCCATTTTAATGGCACTCTTCTCTCCGACAAAAGACGGGCCGATGATGGTGGCATTGTGGAGAATCTTGGTACCCGGCGCAATGTAAATGGGACCTTCTTCGGCGTCCAGAATTACTCCCGGTTTAATTTGGGCGCCTTCCCCGATGTACACGGCCGGTTCGTTTAAAATGGTAACCTGGGGATAGATTTTTCCTCGTAATATTCCTCCCTGGTGGAGGTAGTCAAAATCGGTAACAATCTGCTCCGGATTGTGATGAACAAAATCCCAGCTGTAGTTTAACAGGGTGGCGGCAATTTCCCGGCTTGGCAAGGAGGTAAAATCCGTTTGAGCGAGCGGTTGACCCAAACGGGGTTTTAACGAGGACAGATTTGGTGCCGAAACCACCGCCGCCACCACCGTCCCGTTTTGCAAATAAAGCCCTTCCCGGGAAGTGTCGATGGCACTTTTTAGTTTGTCGTCAAATAATACCCGACCGTTGATAAACAGGTATTCTTCTTCGGTGAGTTCGTTTACGTTCACCCCGGGATTTTCTTCTTTGACCACCTCTTGCAGGTAGTCCCGGCAGAGCAGAGTGAGCGGCAAATCGGGGTAAGCCCGAACAATCTTTTCCCGCAAGGTGTTGATGCCACAGCGCAAGTCGTACACGGGACGAAAATAGGTGAGCGGGAGAAGATTGCGGTACCCGGCGTCTTCGAAAATGCACAGTCTCATTGGTATCCTCCTTTGTGGCTATGGTAAAAGTTTTTTACGTTCGTTTTGTGTACCGGGGGATCCGGGCTTTCGGCGGAACAACCGGTTCAACACCAGGGAGAGGCTCCTCTATTTGCTAATGGTTTCGAAGCCCACTTTTTTCATCTGGTGGTAAATAATTCCCACGGCCAGGGCTGCCACCCCAAAGTACACCATTGCCATAATGTACTCGCCGAACAGTAACTTGCCGAGGCCAAAAAGCGAGGCGTACACCAGAAATACCCCGGCAATCCAGTTGATGAACATGGCGCCGAACCCACTGTCGCCCTTTACCTGGGGCAATTCCCAGGCGATTGTTCGCCAGCCGATTCCGCCGGGATGGACCTTCTCGTAAAATTTGAGCAGCACCTCTTTGTTCACCGGTCGGGTCAAATAGGTAACCAACAGCCACACAATGGTGGTACCCAAGACCACCGGGTAAAGGGTAATAGGCGATTTCAGACCGTAGGACAGGGCGAGGGGGTAAATAATCATGGGGGCAATCATGGCGCTGATTTCCGACCAGGCATTAATGCGCCACCACCACCAACGGAGAATCAGCACGCCACCCAGCCCGGCACTGGCATTGATGATGAATTCCCAGGCTCCGGAAATGGTGGTCAGAAAATAGTGGGTGATGAAGAGAGAAAACGCCATGAGCAGGGCAATGGCAATGCGGGACACCAGCACGTAATGGCGTTCGCTGGCGCCGCGCTTAATAAAACGGCGGTAAAAATCGTTGATCAGATACGAGGTTCCCCAGTTAAGCTGGGAGGCAATGGTGGACATGTAAGCGGCCAGAAACACCGCAATCAGTAGTCCCAGTAGTCCGGTGGGTAAATAGCGCAGCATTAATTTGGGGTACATGATGCCGGGATCCACCGTGTTTTCATATTTTTCGTAGAATTGCTTGAACTCCTCCGAATATTGATCGAGGGTTTCCGGCTGGAGGGTTTTGTTTCGGTACACTTCCACCACCTGCTGGTAGAGGGCAGGATTTTCCTGTTTCAGCACCTCGGGACTCTGGGCGCGGGGCAGCAGCACCAGCGCCGCCAGCGCCACAATGATCCAGGGCCAGGGGCGCACGGTGTAATGGGCAATGGTAAACCAGAGAGTAGCGAAGAGGCTGTGTTTTTCGTCTTTGGCGGACATCATCCGCTGGGCAATGTAACCACCGCCGCCCGGATCCGCTCCCGGATACCAGCTGGACCACCATTGCAAACCCACGTGAGCGACGAAAGCACCCACCGAGAGGGCCAGCACGCCGCCCGCCAGGGTTCCGGTGCTAACCTGGCCAATGCGGGGAAAAAATTCCAGAATCTGGGGAGCCAGTTTATGAGCAAGATTGGTGGCGCCACCCACTTCCGGCAAAT
>JAJRXE010000037.1 GCA_024276455.1 Calditrichota bacterium | reverse complement strand
CTTTAATAATGGCTTCCGGTTTCTCGGCGGCAACTTGTTCGATGTGCACTGCACCTTCGGTAGAAGCCATAATCACCAACTGGGATTTCGCCCGATCGAGCACAATTCCCAGGTACAGCTCCCGGGCAATGTCAATCCCTTCTTCCACCAACACCCGCTTTACTTCTTTGCCTTCCGGACCGGTCTGGTGCGTCACCAGCTTCATGCCGATCATCTTACCGGCAATTTCTTTCACCTCGTCCAGTGATTTTGCCAGCTTCACGCCGCCGGCTTTTCCGCGTCCGCCCGCATGAATCTGAGCTTTCACAACAAACACCTCGCCACCTAACTCTCGAGCAGCCTCCACGGCTTCCTCGACGGTAAAAGCCACTTTACCCCGGGGAACATCGACGCCGTACTGACGCAAGATTTCCTTTGCCTGATATTCGTGGATATTCATAGAAGTACCTCGTTAATTTATTTTAACTCCCGTCAAATGATATTGCTTTCGCCGTTTGAATTTACCAACGAATCCGGTAGTTCGCAAAGACCATAATTATTGTGATGATTCCTTAAAACAAATAGTTACCGGAATTATTTTTTTATTTCTGTTGAGCGATCTTTTTTCCGTCGGAACTAATCCGGTACAATCACTGTTCCGGCCAGACCATTCGCTGCCTCTACCGATTTTTCAATGGAGGTAATTACCACTCGTTCGCCACCCCATTCCAGGAAATTAATGGCCGCCTGAATCTTGGGCCCCATACTACCGGGCGGGAAATGGCCTTCCCGGAGGTATTTTTTCGCTTCCGAAAGGGTCATTCGGTCCAGAAAGACTTGCTCTGGTTTGCCAAAATTCAACGCCACTCTTTCAACGGCGGTCAGGATCATCAGTTCCTGGGCGCCCACATCGCGGGCCAGCACGGCCGAAGCCAGATCTTTGTCAATCACCGCGTCAATGCCTTCCAGCCAGCCGCTACGATGATCCACGTACACCGGAATACCGCCGCCTCCGGCGGCAATAACAATCACCTCGTTTTCCACTAACAGGCGAATCACCTTCTTTTCAATAATTTCTTTGGGAATAGGCGAAGGGACCACCCGACGCCAACCGCGCCCCGGGTCTTCTTTCATTACCCAACCGCGCTTTTTTGTCAGTTCCTCCACCTGCTCGGGCTTAAAAAAGGGCCCCACAAATTTGGTCGGATTCTTAATGGAAGGATCGTCGGGGTCCACCAATACCTGGGTCACAATGGTGGCCACTTCTTTTTTCAGACCGCGGTCGTGCATTTTGTTTTGCAGGCACTGCTCCACCATGTACCCCATTCCGCCCTCGGTGTCGGCCACAATCACGCCCAGCGGCAACGGCGGCACCAGATGGCGGGATTCTTCCACTCGAATCAGCGCGTTTCCTACCTGAGGACCATTCCCGTGGGTAATAAGCACCCGATAGCCCCGGGCAATCAATTCCACCACGCCAACCAAACTCTGGCGGGTGTTGGCAAACTGCTGATGAATATTGCCTTCTTCAAACTGCTGGGTGATGGCATTCCCACCCAGAGCCACAACAATTATTTTTTGTCCTTTCATCCTTGCTCCTCTCATGCCATTCCAGATCTGTTCCGATTTGTACTAACTCCGGGCAATTTATTTTGCAAAACGAAATAAAAATGCTGAAAGCCTCTGTGGCGAGGCTTTCAGCATTTCTTCAAAGGTAAGGAGCCTATAAAATTTTCTTCAAGGCGTCATTCAAATCCGGTTTACCAATTTCCTGCAGTTCGTAGGTAACCCGCACCGCCGGTTTGTTGATATGAATAATTTTCCGCAAATCAATGGGAGTCCCGATGACCACCACGTCGCAGTCGGTGCGGTTAATGGTTTCTTCCAGATCCTTAATCTGCTGGTCGCCGTAGCCCATGGCCGGCAGCAGGGTACCAATTTCCGGGTACTTCTGGAAGGTTTCGGTGATGGTACCCACCGTATATTCGCGCGGATCGACCAGTTCGGCGGCGCCAAACTTTTCGGCCGCCACCACAGCGGCTCCGTAAGTCATTTCGCCGTGGGTCAAGGTTGGCCCGTCTTCCACCGCCAGCACCCGCTTGCCCTGAATCAGATGGTAATCTTCCACAAAAATGGGCGAAGCGGCTTCGATGATCATCGCGCCGGGATTCACTTCGTAGATGGACTCCCGTACCGCCCGAATGTCATCCGCATCGGCCGTATCCACCTTGTTAATAACAACCACATCCGCCATCCGCAAATTGGCTTCGCCGGGATAGTAAAACAGTTCGTCGCCAGGGCGATGCGGATCCACCACCGTAATGTGCAAATCCGGCTGGTAGAACGGCAAATCGTTGTTGCCGCCGTCCCACACAATTACGTCGGCTTCCTTTTCCGCTTCCCGCAGAATCGCTTCGTAGTCCACACCGGCATAAATCACATTGCCGCGGACAATGTGGGGCTCGTATTCTTCCCGTTCTTCAATGGTACAATGGTATTTGTCCAGGTCTTCCAACTTCTCGAAACGTTGCACTTTTTGGGCCACCAGGTCGCCATAGGGCATGGGATGGCGGATGGCCACCACCTTTTTACCGGCCGCCTGAAGCAGCTCGATGACCCGGCGGGTAGTCTGACTTTTACCGCATCCGGTGCGCACCGCACACACCGCCACCACCGGCTTGCTGGATTTCAGCATGGTGCGGCGGGGACCCATCACCTTAAAGTCCGCCCCGGCGGCATTCACCAACGCCGAGCGACTCATGACGTAATCGTACGGTACATCGCTGTAGGAGAACACCACTTCGTCCACTTCGAATTTCTTGATTAAATCAACAATTTCGCTCTCCGGGTAAATATCGATGCCGTTGGGATACAACTTTCCGGCCAGCTCCGCCGGGTATTTTCTCCCTTCAATATTGGGAATCTGGGTGGCGGTAAACGCTACCACCTCGTACTGTTCGTTATCGCGGTAAAAGGTATTGAAATTATGAAAATCACGTCCGGCAGCGCCCATAATTATAACTCGGGTCTTTTTCATCATTTTTCTCCTTCATGTTTGGTTTCCTGCGTTTAGACTACTTCAACTCCATCGGAATCCGAATGCCGAGCCACAACTTGCCTAACTGTATCCGTACCAGTGCTGACAGGAGACTAAATAGGACCGGTAAATTGGCTTTTTCATTGCACACCCGAACTGTTTGTGCATTTCTGTTCAAAAAGATGAATAATATAAAAATTTCAATGCATAAAGGAAACAGTAAAATAAATATCTTCCGTCACAATTCCAACGGCAGAGAATAATTCTTTGCCATCCGGTAAACGAATAGCATCTTCGGTTAAAAAGACGGCTTTTAAAGGGAGTTCAATAAAAAATGGAAGGTATTTCCCCTTTGTGAATTCGGGGACCATTGCTGGAGAAAGGAGTGGTTCTGCCTCCGCGACGGCAGATACAAAAACGCCCCCGGCCCAACATCACGAGGCCCCACCCGGGGCAAGAGAATTGCGCCGGAGGCAGCAGTTTTTTAAGACGTGCGAGAACGAAACACATCCAGGAACACCCGGAT
The DNA here is from genome assembly GCA_024276455.1 of Calditrichota bacterium. Classification (GTDB taxonomy): domain Bacteria; phylum Calditrichota; class Calditrichia; order RBG-13-44-9; family RBG-13-44-9; genus JAJRXE01. The sequence goes on along the minus strand of JAJRXE010000037.1, from coordinate 1,632 downwards.
GCCTTTCACCACAGCCGCAAAGGTGGTTAGCGTATCGACCAGCGGTTCTTCAATGGTCTGACGCAAATTTCGTTCGAAGTCCACCACGTCATCGGCAATGCCGACAATTTTGTCCACGGCCACCCGTACACTTTCAATCTGGCCGCGCAAACTCATACTGGAGCTGGCCAGATTGGTGGTAATCTCGTCCAGGCTGGTTAAAATGCCCGGCAGGTTTTGATTGAGGGTTTTCGCCGTATATTCCACGTTTCGGGCCGTACGCCGAATTTGCAACAGGGTCGGAACCGCAAAAATAGCCAGAAGCAAGAGCGCCAGACCCGCCATAAAAACGCCAAGTTCCAATAACATTGGCAGTCTCCTCCATTTTCCTCAGATTAAGTGGCTATTAATCGGCTTTTTTACGGCCCTTCTTTCCCTTCTCCTCCTTTTCTTCTTTAAACGCGCCCACCCCGGCTTCCAGGGCACGTTTTAAACGTCCCTTGCTCTCCTCTACCGTCTCTTTCCCTTTTTCGGTTAATTCTTCCACCTTTTCTTCCACCTCTTCCACTTTCTTCTTCGCCGTCACCTCCAGCTCTTTTAACCTCTCGATGGCCGCTTCGTACGATTTTTTGGTCTTTTCTAATGCCACTTCATACTCCTCTTTGGCCCGGGCTAACAGTTCGTCGGTTTTCTTCTCAATATCTTCCCGGGTTTCCTTGCCGCTCTTGGGAGCATATAATAAACCGATTGCACCACCGATTAATCCGCCGATAAAAAGCCCCTTCAAGAATTCTGCCGTTCTCCCGTTTTCCATGGTTACCTCCTTTCAATTGATTTTTCTTTTTTATGGTCCGCTTTTTTATACGCAGTAATTCTTTTTCAGTTTAAGAAAATTCTCCAAAACAATCAAGTCTTTCCCGGGGCAATTGTGAACAAAGATGCAAATTTAAAATCCGGGGTAATTATCTTTTCAAAGACGATGACTATGGAAATCGAACACTTCTCCTACTAATTTTTCTCGGCATTTATCCGAAAACTTAAGAAAAAGGTTGTTTAAATTGATGATTTTTTTCTAAGACAAGCTAAATCCTGCTTTTCTTCGTATTTTGCCAGGGGAACCACCGCCCGGGTAAACGGAAAATTCAGACCGAAACAGGAGTAAGAAGGGTGCCAAAAAAGAAAATTTTTGTACTGGACACAAATGTTATTCTGCACGATTACAATTGTCTGGCTTCGTTTGAAAACAACGATATTGTAATTCCCATTACCGTCCTGGAGGAACTGGATCAATTCAAGCGGGGGCAGGACCAAATCCATTTCAATGCCCGACAATTCATCCGAATTTTAGACGATCTCTACCCCAATAAAATTATCGAGAACGGGGTGGCCATCGGGAATGGCCACGGCACCATCCAGATTTTTACCAACCACATGAACGAAGAAGGGGTTCGCAGCGTTTTTCTGGAGAATAAAGCGGATCACCGCATTTTGAGTGTGGCTTATTATCTGACTCAACACTACAAAAAACGCCAGGTGATTCTGGTAACCAAAGATGTGAACTTGCGTCTAAAAGCGAAATCGCTGGGTATTGACGCCCAGGATTATTTTAACGATCGGATTAAAAACATCGAGCAGCTTTACTCCGGTAAGCGG
>JAJRXE010000537.1 GCA_024276455.1 Calditrichota bacterium | reverse complement strand
GGCGACCATTGGATGCAACTCAGTGTAGCGGCGGTGCTGTTTTGTCACGGAATAATTGGATGGTTGTTTTTGAAGTTTGCCTGAAAAATCGTTTATTAAAAAATTCCCCGGCACTTTGGACGTGCCGGGGAATTTCTTTGAACTCAAAACTACTACATATCGCCAAACTTAATTCCCTGAGCTAAGGGCAATTCATCGCCCCAATTGATGGTGACGGTTTGCCGGCGCATGTAAGCCTTCCAGGCATCGGAACCGGATTCCCGTCCGCCACCGGTGTCTTTCTCGCCGCCAAAGGCGCCGCCGATTTCCGCCCCGCTGGTACCCATGTTGACATTGGCAATCCCACAATCGGACCCTTCCGGCCCCAGGAAGTACTCGATCTGCTGCAGGTTGGTGGAGAAAATGGCCGAAGAGAGCCCCTGGCTTACTCCATTGTGCAAACGCAGCGCTTCTTCCATGGTTTTGTATTTCATCACGTAAAGAATGGGGGCAAACGTTTCGTGCTGGACAATCTCGTAGTGATTTTCCGCCTCGGCGATGCAGGGCCGGACATACAAACCACCGGGATACTGGTCTCCTTCCAGTATTTCGCCGCCGTAGAGGATTTTACCACCCTCTTTTTTCAGTTGCTCCAGAGCACCCTGCATGGTTTCCACCGCGGCACGGTCCACCATTGGCCCCATTAAAATGCCTTCTTCCAGCGGGTTGCCAATGGGAATTTGCTTGTAAGCGTTAATAAGCTGTTCCACAAATTTGTCGTACACACTCTCATGAATAATCAGCCGCCGGGTGGTGGTGCACCGTTGTCCGGCGGTACCCACGGCCGCAAAGAGGACCGCCCGCAGAGCCATGTCCAGATTTGCCGTGTCGGTAATAATAATAGCATTGTTTCCGCCTAATTCCAGGATGGTTTTCCCCAGGCGCTTCCCCACCGTGGTGGCCACCCGCCGACCCATGGGAATACTGCCGGTAAAGCTGATCAGAGGCAACCGCTTGTCCTCCAGCATTTTTTGTCCCACCGTGGAACCGGGCCCGATGATGGTATTGAAAATTCCTTTGGGCAATCCCTGATCCTGCACAACCCGATCCACAATGTTTTGAATGGCAATGGCGCACAGGGGAGTCTGGCTGCTCGGTTTCCAGATCATCACATCGCCGGCAACCGCGGCAATCAGAGCGTTCCAGGACCACACCGCCACCGGGAAATTGAAAGCGGTAATGATGCCAATGGGCCCCAGCGGCAACCACTGCTCGTACATGCGATGTTTAGGACGCTCGCTCTGAATGGTAAGACCGTACAATTGGCGGCTGAGTCCGACGGAGAAATCAGCAATGTCGATCATTTCCTGCACTTCGCCCAGCCCCTCAGGTAAAATCTTACCCATTTCCAGGGTCACCAGACGCCCCAGCGGCTCCTTGTACTTTCGCAGTTCGTTCCCAATGATCCGAACAATCTCGCCCCGCTTGGGCGCCGGAATATTGCGCCACTCCAGAAACGCTTTCTGAGCCTGCTCTATTACCTTGTCGTAATCGGCCGGTTCTGCCTGGTACACCTCGGCAATCGGCTCTCCGGTAATAGGTGTGTACGATTTTAACAAAGGAGCCGATTCGTTGCGAATCCATTCCCCGTAACTGGCACCGTAATTTTTCTTCTCAATTCCCAGATCTTTTAAAAATGACATATCGACTTGCATGGGTTGGCCTCCATCTAAATTTTTGTTTATTATGACTGGGAAAAGTTATGATTTCCACTTCCGATTATCAAACAGAAAAATAAAAAGAACCGGGTGTATTCCTGCGGAGAATCGCCGTTACTCATCCGTTTATTCCTTTTTCAAACTAAACATTTCGTCACCGCTATTCGATTATTGAAAATTACTATTGCGGGAAAAGTGTATTTTTCCTATTTAATACAGATGGTTTTAATCCCCGGCCTCAGTCTGAGGCGAAAAATTTTACTCTCAACACCAGCGAGGATTTTCAACATGAAATTCCTGCCTTTTTTCACCCTGCTTTTGCTTTTTTTGGGGAGTGGCTGCACCCATCCTCCCGGACTTTCCAAACTGGAAAAACAGAAACTGGATCCCAGGCTGCAACGTCTGCTCCGGAATCCCGCCACGCCCCCGCCCCGGCTCGCTTCCGTTGCCGATCAAAACGGTACGGTGCGCTACCTAGTCATCATTCACAGCGACGATCCGGAAAAGGTAAAGCAAGCTGGTATTGTGGTAAACAGCCAGGTGGGGAACCGGCTCACTGCCCTGGTAAGCCTCGAAGAACTTCGTCAAATTGTCCGGCTTCCCTCTGTGCGTTTTGTGGAAAGCGGTAGCAAAAATTTCCCGAAATAAATAACGAAAGGATTTGTTCATGAAACGTTACCGAAGCATCATCTGGATTACCTGGATTTCGCTCCTTCTGTTCAGTTCTCTCATCGCCCAGAATGGAGACACCGTCAAAATCTCCAAACTGGATCCGGTATTGCAACGGGTGGTTGCCAAGGCATTTCCGGAATTAAATTTACCGCAACAGGGTTCAATCCGTCCGTTCGTAAGTTTCCCGAAAAGACCTTCCGGCGGTTACCCGGTAATCATTCATTTCGCAGAACCGACGGTTGCCGGGCAACTGGGGGTTCATCTGAATACCCGTTTTTCTCATTTCGCCACGGCTCTGCTTACCCCAGCCCAAATGTTAGAACTGGTTGAGAACAACGGGATCCGCTATATTGAAACCGGGGTTTCAAACCGTCCGCTTTTGGATTTAGCGGTACCCAAAAGCGGTGCCGGGGTAATTCAGGCAGGACTATTCAATAACACACCCTATCGGGGCGAGGGGACCCTCGTCCTCATTTACGACACCGGAATCGACTGGCGGCACCGCGATTTTCGTGATCCCGCAGACACCACCAAGAGTCGCATTCTGGCCATCTGGGACCAAACCCTCACACCGGGAACGGGAGAACATTCTCCCAACGGATTCAACTACGGGGTAGAATATTTGCGCAGCGATATTGAAGACGAGATAGACGGTACCCCTACCCATTTCGTGCGGACGCAGGATCTTGCCGGACACGGAACCCACGTCGCGGGAATTGTGGCTGGCAACGGAGCGGCTCAGGCCAAAAAATACAGTGGGATGGCGCCGGGGGCAGACCTCATTATTGTGAAAGGGGGAGATTCTGGATTTGAGGAAGCGCAAATCATCGACGGATTGACCTACGCCCGGAATTGGGCCGAAGCGCTGGGCAGGCCCATGGTGGTAAATCTAAGCTTGGGCGGCCATAATGGACCTCACGACGGCACTCGAAGTTACGAAGTGGCCATCGATTCTTTCTGCACCACCCCGGGGCGAGCCGTAGTGGTCGCGGCCGGAAATGAAGGAAACAATCCTATTCACATTGCGGGGAATCTTACCGCCGGTGGAAGCACCACCATTACCATCAACGTGCCCAGTTACACCCCCAATCCGGACACCTACGATGATTTCATCATGCTGGACATCTGGTACGATGGCAGCGCCACCATTCAGGCCGTCGCAACGTCGCCCGGAGGAATCAGCGTCTCTGCCGATTTTGGTAATTACACGGTGGGACCCAATAAAAGCGACGGAACCATTGAAGTCTGGAACGTGCTGAGCAATTTAAATAACCAACACCATATTCTCCTGGCCGTTTACGATGAGAATAACAGTCAGGCGCCCGCCTCTGGTACCTGGACACTGACTCTTTCCAATGCCAGCGGAGAAATTCAGTTCGACGGCTGGTTAGCCGAACAAACGGTGGGGAACCAGCAGGCCACTCTCTCCGAAGGCAATACCGAAAAAACCGTGGGAATGCCCGGCACCGCCCATCAGGCCATCACAGTGGGATCGTACGTTACCCGCTGGAGTTGGCCCTCCATCGACGGATATGTGCACGCCTACAGTCTGGACTTCGATGGTACCGACGATATTTCCAATTTTAGCAGCAAAGGTCCCACCCGCGACGGACGAATTAAACCGGAAGTTGCGGCTCCCGGCCAGGGCATCATTTCGGCTCTTTCCAACAACGCCAGTCCCTCACAAGCGTTTATTATTCCCGGAAACGTGCATTACCTTTCGCAGGGAACCAGCATGGCGGCCCCGATGGTTGCCGGCGGAACGGCCTTGCTTTTTGAGCAAAACCCTTCCTTCACCGCGGCGGAAATCAAAAACCTCTTCATCAGCTCGGCGAATAGTGACCGATTTACCGGTTCAACCCCCAATTACATCTGGGGTTACGGCAAATTCGATATGCTGGAAGCGTTTACCCGGCTCGCTTCTCCCAACGCCACCGCCCAGCAGGAAGTGCTGAGTTACCACTTCAAAGAAAAATACAGCTTTCAACTAAACAAAAGCCGGAAACTGGCCCTGCGCTTCACCCCAAATATTTCGGGAAGACTAACCGGTGCGTATGTGAAATTGGCCATTAATGCCATTGTGGGTTCCGGGGGGATCCGCTGTGAAGTTTATTCCAACACGGCGGGCAGTTTAAACGGAATACCTGGCTCTCCCCTGGGGAATGCGGTGGACATTCCGATTGACCAGCTTAATCGCGGAACGGTGAACTATTTTAACCTGCTGGATGCCGGGGTCGATGTGATTAAGGGAACCGATTACCACCTGGTCCTGTCAGCCATTTCCAGCGATGATTACATTTACCTTCTGGTTGATGACAGCACCCGCACCGACTACCGCTCTTCTATTCAAGAAAACAATCAATGGTACAATTTTGGCGATCCAGCCAGTGGCTGGGGTGTTTACAATTTGTATTGTGAGCCCGAGGTTACCCAGGTGAGTGGCGTCACGGCTCTGGAAGCCGCCTCGTCTCCCATCGTCGAAACCCTGACCCTGCTGGGTAATTACCCCAACCCCTTCAATCCCGGCACCGTGATTAAATATCGCATCGGACAGCCAGCTCGGGTTAAATTGGTGATATTTGACAATCTGGGTCGGGAGATCCGCACCCTGGTGGACGAACAGCAGTCAGTCGGGACCCACCAAATACGCTGGAACGGAAAGAATGCCCAGAACAAGTCAGTTGCTTCCGGTATCTACTACTACCGGTTGCGGGTTCGTGAGACGGTTAAAACCGGTAAAATGTTATTGTTGAAATGAGAAAAGCTTTTCGGGAGGTTTTGCAAAAAGGCCGAAGGGCATTTGCCGTCCGGCTTTTTTTAAATATTCAGCGTTTCTTTTATTTTCTTGAAAAAACTCTTCTTTTTAGGCGGCTTCATGTTTTCTAATTCCAGCAGTTCCTCCAACAATTCCCGTTCTCGGGGGGTCAATTTGGTGGGAGTGTACACCTGCACATGCACTAACAGATCGCCCCGGCCGTAACCGTTCAACTCCGGAATTCCCTTACCGCGCAGGCGAAACACCTTGCCACTCTGGGTACCGGGGGGAATTTTAATTTGCACCATTTTGCGGCGTTTTTCTTTACCGCGACCTTCCATCTCCAGGGTGGGAATTTCTACCTCCGCACCCAGGGCCACCTGGGGGAAGCTCAGATGAAGATCGTAAATTACATCGTTCCCACTCCGTTCAAAAAATTCGTGCTCTTTTTCTTCGATGTACACAATCAAATCGCCTGCCGGACCGCCATTGGGTCCCACATTTCCCCTCCCTCGCAGGGTAAGGTAATTGCCTTCCGCCGCTCCGGCAGGAATGGAAATTTCAATTTCTTCCTCTCCGTGAACCCGTCCCTCGCCCCGGCAGGTGGGACAGGGACTGGTAATGATTTGCCCCCG
>JAJRXE010000536.1 GCA_024276455.1 Calditrichota bacterium | reverse complement strand
GACTCCCTTTCGATTCGGTTTGGATAAGAATAATCGTTGGGTGCGAATGGCTAATGAAATTCCCTGGGACGATTTAGTAAGTATTTACAGTCGATCCCTATGTTTGGATTTTGGTCGTCCTTCAGTACCACCCCGTGTGGTAATCGGTGCTTTAATCATCAAGCATATGTTGGGACTCTCTGATGAAGAGACGATCGAGACAATCCGTGAGAATCCCTATTGCCAGTATTTTTTGGGCTATGAGGAGTTCACCCATGAGGTGCCCTTTGATGCCAGTTTATTTGTTCATATCCGCAGAAGACTGGGTCAAGAGGAGTTTAACGAAATGACAGATGCCCTAATATCACGGGTAGAGGAGAAAAGGAAGTCCCGTAAGTCTGGTAGAAGCCATTCTGATAAAGGTTCCTCGTCTTCAGGGGAAGAGACAAGATCTAATAGCCAGAGTGGTAAGAATGCAGAGAAAAGAGCAGAAGAGGCTTCTGAATCTTCAGGAAATATCGATGCCAATAACCATCAAGGTATGCTCATATTAGATGCCACGGTAGCGCCGGCAGATATTAAATATCCTACCGATCTGGACTTACTCAATACCGCCCGCAAGAAGAGTGAGCATTTGATAGATATTTTGTATAAACCGGCTCCGGGTAAAGTTAAGCCTCGCACCTATCGTAGAGTAGCTTATAAAGAGTATTTATCCATTGCAAGAAAGAGGAGGAAGAACAAGAAGGATATACGGAAAGCCATACGCAAGCAACTGAATTATTTGGGTCGCAATATAAGAACCATTCACAAGTTATTAGATACTTATCCCCAGATGCCTTTGAGTCATCAAGCCTTAAGAGAGTTTTGGATCATCCAGGAATTGTATCGTCAACAATTGCAGATGTATGAGCAGAAAACCCACCAGATAGGCCATCGCATTGTGAGTATAAGTCAGCCCCATGTTCGCCCAATTGTTCGCGGCAAAGCAGGCAAGGAAGTTGAATTTGGAGCCCAGGTATCGGTCAGCTATGTTAATGGATACGTTTATGTGGATAGAATCCGCTGGGAGAGCTATCACGAGGGAGAGGATTTGGCGAAGCAGGTAGAGGAATACAGGAAGCGTTTCGGTTGCTATCCGGAGGTCGTTGTTGCCGATAAGAAATACGGTTCTCGTGAGAATCGTCAGTATTTGAAAAACAAAGGAATACGGTTTTCCGGCAAGCCATTGGGTCGTCCTCCCAAAGAATTGAATAAACTCCTCAAAGAAGAGAGGAGGCGGCTAAAGAAGGAGGCTCGGCAGCGGGTGCAGATAGAAGGTAAATTCGGCCAGGGAAAGCGGGGTTATGATTTGGGATTAGTTAAAGCAAAATTACCCCAAACCGGCGCCAGTTGGATTTGCGTGGTGTTTTTTGTGATGAATGTTGTGCAGTGGCTTTTTTTGCTTTTTCAAAACTGGCGGATTTGGACAATTTATTGGTATGAAAGCTTGTTTTCAGAGCCTGCCAGATCAATTAAAATGGCTCTTTAATGAAATGAGCTTTTACTTTTTCAGGAAATTCTAATTAATCTCATCTAATCCGCTATTTAATGAGTCTGTTTAAAGGTTAAAACATGACAAAAATTTTGACATTTTTAAGATTTTTCCTTTTTAGTAAGAAACAGATAAAATTGCTCAAAGAGAATCAGGATTTTAATTGGGGTAGAAAACTTCAATACAGTCTACACCACCCCATCATCCTTGGCCTTACTAATTGCCTCGCCCTTGTTGGTAACGTGCAGGATTTTGTAGATATTGCGGATGTGAAATTTGACGGTGGTTTTGGATATGAATAATTCGTTGGCAATGGCCTGGTAGCTTTTTCCTTCACATAATTTTTTCAACACTTCTTTTTCGCGGCGGGTCAAGGGGTATTCCGGCGGATTCTTTTGAAAGGATCGGGTGACCATGCGGGCAATGTGCATGCTCATGGGTGAACCGCCTTCGTAAACCTCCTGAATGGCAGCTAAAAGATTCGCCGGGGTAACATTCTTCACTAAATACCCGCTGGCACCATTGCGCAAGGATTCGAACACAAACTCGTTATCCTCATGAACTGTTAACATAATTATTTCTACATCAGGTAGGATTTTTTTTATCTTCCTGATACCTTGAATACCGGACATACCCGGTAATTCAATATCTAAAAGGATGACATCCGGCAGGTCAAATTCTAAATTTTTTATGGCAGCCTCACAACTGGTATATGCACCGGAACAATGGAGATTCGGGGTGCCGTTAAGGAGAACTGAGAGACTATCCAATAGTTCTCGATCGTCCTCTATAACTACGACATCAATCATCTTTACGCCATATCGTGATAAACGGTAGACTAAAAAAAGTAGGAAATATATTGATCACGTCATTTAACCTTCCCTTTGAAAAAATGGAGTATTTTAAATGGACTCTCCCCTCTTTACATTATTTAAGGGTTATTTTTTATAAATCAACTCTCCTTTCGGGTAGTTTTCCGAAAAAGCGGATTTTTGTTCCTTCATTGGGCTCGGATGATATGACTAATTTTCCTCCGATTGTCTGGGCACGTTTAATCATATTATTAAGCCCTTCACCATTAGAAACCCTATTTACCTCAAACCCCACCCCATCGTCAACAAGAATAACTTCCAGCAAATTATTGCGGCACTGAACTTTCAAAATGATATTTTTACATTTTTGGGCGTGTTTTAAAATATTGTGCAAGGCCTCTTTAAAAATACGAAGAAGATGCATTCGCCACTCCAGAGGAAGATGAATTTTATCCCATTCTTCCATTGCGCCTTCAATACGAAAAGATATTTCGGTTTGCTCAAACAATTCATCACTGAAATTTTTTAGATGAACCACCCATTCATATAAGCTATCTTTTTGTGGATCCAACTGCCAGATAAAGTCCCGGGTTTCTTCAAAAAGACTGTGACTGTGATAAAGAATCTTGTGCAAGTAAAACAGGCTTTGATTCGATGCATCTTTTAACTCACGAGATAACAAATTCCCAAAGAGCGTGATTTTAGTTAAACGGTGTCCCAGTTCGTCATGGAAATCCCGGGAAATTTTTTTCTGAATTTCCTGGCGCTCATTCATGCGAACACGTTCAATAAGTAAAGCTTGATTAATCTGGGACCTCAAGTGAGCTTTATGGACAATCAATAAACCTCCTAAAATAAAGATAAGCACGGAAAGATAAAACCAATACGTTTGCCAGAAAGGTGGGCGAATAATAAGGGGAATGGTAAGTCCTTTTTCATTCCAGATCCCATCGCAATTAGCTGCTTTCACTCGAAAAAAATATTTCCCCGGATCTAAATTCGTGTAGCTTGCCTCCCGTTTCTTTCCGATAAAGATCCAATCTTTGTCAAATCCTTCCAGTTTATAGGCATACTTATTTTTGGAAGGATTTTTAAAATGAAGCGCCGCAAATTGGAAGGTAAAAAAATTGTCTTTGTAAGATACCACGATCTTTTTTAAAGAGGAGATCGATTGATCAAATTTAATTGACTTCCCAAATTTTTTGAATCCGGTTAACACCACCTCCGGCGGTTGCTCGTTAATCATATTCGCCGGTTTAAAGCAATTAAATCCATTATTCCCGCCAAAGAACAAGGTCCCATCGGCACTTTTGAAATAAGCCCCCAGATTAAATTCATTCCCCTGTAACCCATCATTTACATCGAAATTAAGGAATTGCCCGGTTTCGGGATTGAAACAGGACAACCCTTTATTGGTGCTCATCCACAAATTTCCATGGTCATCTTCCAGTATTCCATAAATCACATCATTGGGTAAACCATCTTTCCGGGTGTAAAAAATAAATTTTCCGGTACGCCGGTCCAATTTATTCAGCCCGCCCCCATACGTGCCAATCCATAAATTCCCCCGATGATCCTCAAGAATGGAAAAGACCGTATTGTTGTTTAAAGAAAACGGATCTTTTACATCGTGACGGTAAACGATCATATCTTTCTTTGTTTGCCGAAAACGAATTAAGCCATTTTTCCAGGTACCCAGCCAGAAGTCCCCTTCTTTGTCCCGATAAATACAGATAATCCAACCATTCCGTTTCTTATCAGCAGAATTTCGATACCACTTATTCTGAAACTCTCCCGTCTTTATATTAAAATTCAATAATCCACACCCATTGGTTCCTATCCAGAGATTGCTCTGGTCTATCGGAAACAAAACATAAAAAATATTCGGGGTCAGACACGGTAATTTTCCCTCATCGGGGACAAAATAAGTTATTTTTCCACTTTTTTTAACAAATTTTGCCAATCCTCCGCGAATCAATGCCAACCAGAGGTTACCAGAATCGTCCTCGCAAATAGAGCGAACGGAACGGTTAACCGGACCGTCTATGCGAATCGGGAATAACTTAAAATCGGCATGATCCAGGCGCTTGTTCTTTTTCACCATCCGAATCAATCCACCACTGGTACCCACCCACAGGTTCCTTTGGCGATCTTCATAGAACGTCCAGACCTTGCTTGCGGACGGATTGTAACGCACCTCTTCTGCAGATAAATAATAATCAAAGAAAACGGTTTTTAAATTAAATTTATTGATTCCCCCGCCTTTGGTACCAATCCAGTAGGTACCAAATTTGTCCTGATAAATGGATAAAATTTTATCATCGCTCAAGCTACCTGGAACCCCAGGACGATGTTTAAACCGGAAAAATGATTTCTTCTTTTTATCGAAAACCAACAATCCATTCTGGCTTCCGATCCAGAGATTTCCCTGGTGATCTTCGTAAATACAATTTATTAAACTACTGCTAAGGGAATGAGAATTTTGGGGATCGGGCGTAAAATAGGTAAATTCATCAGCGACGGGGTCGTACCTTACTAAACCGCTGCCTCGAGTACCCAACCAGATAATTCCGTCGCGATCCTCTAAAATAGAACTGATTCGTTTATCTTGGCCTGGGGAGAATATTTTTAAATTCTTTCTGAATAATAAAAACTGTTTTTGCTTCGTATTAAATTGAAATAACGTTCCATTTGAGTTACCCAGCCAGAGAATGTCCGGTTTCTGGAAGAGTAAGCTCGTGAAATATTCCATATTCGTACCGGAAGAATTCCAGGGCAAATGAAAGTTCTGACTCACGTATTGTCTTTCCGCTAAAAATACACTCAATCCTGTGCGACTCGCCCAGATATTCCCATCTTCATCCTGACAAAGGGAAGTGACTTCGTTCGGGTCAACCCGATAAAACTTTTCTGTAACCGGATCGAAACAGCTTAGTCCTTTAACCGTGCCCACCCAAAGAATACCGCTGGAATCCTCGAAGAGGGAAGTGATGGAATTGTGAGGAATAGAGAGCGAATCTCCTGGTCTGTTGCGATAAATTTTAAATTCGTAACCATCGTACCGGTTCAGACCATCGTAAGTACCAAACCACATGAACCCTTGACGATCTTGCAGAATACACCGAACGCTGTTTTGCGACAATCCCTGTTCCACATTCAGATGATCGAAACGGACCCCTTCCCATTGTTCCTGGCCAATAATTTCGGAACAAACCATTAATACACAAACTATCAGTAAAGGAAAATTAAAACAGGGGTTAAAACCGAAAAGAGAACACCAAAAGCGGGAATGAAAAAACTTCATCATCAGTTTTCCCTGTTATGATGTGAACTTGAATTTAGAAGAACGACGGTGTAAAAATAGAGACTGGTAAATCAGATTAATGGCATCGTGCTTTTTGTAACAAACAAATCTGCTCAGCTACCGGACACAGTACACGCTTCATGTGCTTAAATAACATGGATGAAATTTAAATCTAAAATAAATTAAAGAAATTTTGTAATAAATCAAAAGAAAAAGGAGGGAAAGAATATTTTAACAACTAAGAATTATTAAAAAGACTCGGCTTCCTCGTTTGAAATAAAACAATTTTGACGCGAAATCAATGTTCGTTCATTCCCTTGGGTGAAACGGTCAAAACCAATTCAGGTGGAACGGCGCAAAAAATAATCAAAACATTCTTCAAATGGATCAATTACCAGCATCCAATCTAATAATAAGATCTACCATTTTTCATTATCCGGGAGTTATTTTCCCCTAAATCTAATTTTTATTCATTTTGAATAACCAAACACAATCGACTTAATGATTCGATTCCATTTTCGACTCCGGAAGTGTGAGAGAGAGGATTGCATCTGAATCGCTTATTGCCTCCGGGTTGGTTTGTTGAACAAAATGATGCGTATTATCCAATGCAGGATAATACGGTCCCGGATATGGGCGTCCGACCCAGACCCCACCGCCGCCGGGATAAGGTCCGCCAATCCAGGGCCCCGGGACGGCAACTCCCACTCCAACTCGCACCTGTGCAGGACCGTAGCAACCGTTCCAAAACATCGGTAGTGCGAACAAGAAGATCAAAAATATTTTACGAACGACTTTTTTCATTTTTAAACTCCTTTGTCAAAATCAGAAAAGATCAATTCCTGCAATCGTTTGGTTAATCCCTTGACCATTTTTGCAAAGCAACCACCGCCCCGGTGGGATCCGCAATCAAAGCTACGCTCCCACCCCGAACCTCCTCTGTGGGGGCTAAATAAATCTTACCGCCCAACGACTTTACAGCGGTCATCAGGAGTTTCGGATCCTCAACTTTAATATATGGTAACCAGTTGGGACGCACGCCTTCCCAGGGAACACGGGTAATGCCAGCTCGCGCTTTTCCCTCTTTTTTCAGAACAAAATAATCCACCTTCACGCCGGATATTTTGGGATCGGTTACCACTTCGCTCTCATAGCCAACCAGTTCTTTGTAAAAAGAAACCGCCGCTTCCACGTTGGTCGTTAAATTTTCATTCCAGAGCCACTCGAAATTGCCCGGTTCACGGTCCAGCGGATCACCGGTCGCAGAATGAAGTAATGCCAGAAGCGCCCCCTGGGGATCGCGAACGATGGCCATTCTCCCCCGCTTCTTAATGTCCCAGGGTCCCCGAAGAACCGCACCACCCCGCGCTTTGACCATCTCCACGGCTTTGTCCACATTCGGGACGGAGAGATAACTCATCCACTGAGCCGGAAAATGTTTCTTTTCAAGCTCTTTTACGTACACAATGCCGCCAATCGGTACTCCTTCTCGAAGAATAACAGTGTAATCGGGCGACTCGCTGTTATCAAACGTCCAACCAAACAGCTCCCCGTAAAATTTCTTGACCGCTTCCACATCATAAGTAAGCAAATCGTGCCAGACAAATTTTCCATCCAAAAAAACCCTGCTCGGTTCTTTAGTAATGGGGGGAACAACTAACTTTGCAGAAGTGCAACTTTGCATAAACAGAAGCAACCATACTCCAATTAAAACAAGTGAAATAAAAAGAATTCGATATTTCTGGTATGATATCATCTACCTTCTCCAATCATGTGGTTGGGGGTATTACTCTAAAATTATTGGTTTTGTTTCAGCCGGAATAATCTCACCAATCACCCGGGCATCGCTTTCGCCCGCTTCCCACAGGTGCTTCACGCAGGCTTCCGCTTCTTCCGCCGGGACGGCAAACAGCAGTCCGCCGGAGGTCTGAGGATCGTATAGGACGTTTAACAAATGAGGATTGAATCCTTCCGGGGCATCCACAAATTCTTGCAGATAGCTGCGGTTTTCTTTCAGGCCGCCGGGGATTTGCTTCATCTCGGCGTACTTCAACACTTCAGGAAGCAAAGGAATTGCAGCGGTGTCTAATTTTACTGTGGTTCGGCTCCCGATCATCATTTCGTAGAGATGCCCCAGCAACCCGAAACCGGTAACGTCGGTACAAGCGGTAACCCGGTGTCGCACCATGACTTCGGCGGCAGTTTTATTAAGCCGTTTCATAACGACGGTTACCACTTTTAACAAATCGTCCGGCAATTTTTCGTTTTTCAGGGCTGTAGTCAGAATTCCGGTACCCAGCGGCTTGGTCAGGATCAGCATATCGCCGGGACGCGCGGTGCTATTACGAATGATTTTCTCCGGATGGGCCAGAGCCGTGACGGCCAACCCGTACTTTACCTCCGGGTCTTTTACCGAATGGCCGCCCAAAATGGTCACCCCGGCCTCGCGGGCTTTGTCCCATCCGCCTTTTATGATGTAGGCCAGGTTTTTCTTGTCTAACGTAGTAATGGGGAATCCCACGATGTTCAGCGCCGTTAACGGAGTCCCGCCCATGGCGTAAATATCGCTGAGGGAATTCGCTACCGCAATCTGGCCGTAATCGTAGGGATCGTCCACCACCGGAGTAAAAAAGTCGATGGTTTGAATAATCGCCAGTTCATCGTTTAGCTGGTACACGCCAGCGTCGTCATGAGTCTCGATGCCCACCAGCAGGCGAGGGTCATCAATCCCCGGCAGTTCATGCAAAATATCGTGCAGGTCACCCGGACCGATTTTGGAGGCTCAGCCAGCGCAAGTGACCAAATGAGTCAATTTGAAGAGTTCTTCCCGGGTCATTCGAAAACCCCATCGTTAAGTTTAGGAAAGAAACAACAAAGCTTAAAATAAGATTTGATTGTTCTTATGAAAAGATTTTTCTTATTTTTTTTACATCGTGATGAATTTTTAACCAAACTTCTAAGGTCCTGGGATAACCGACACATCAAAAGTGCCGGATACTTCCTTAAGGCATCAACTTTCAGAAGATTAAGAAGCGTATCAACGCGAATTTAAGTCATCATCCGAATTTGATTTCTTCCGAATGCAAGTTTGGGGAATAGAATTGAAACTGGGTAAATAAAAACCTGCTCACTTTCTTCAGCACAGTGAGCAGGTTGGCCGTTGAGTTTTCTCATTTCTTTTAAAGCAAGGAAGCCTGGAAAATAAAAAATCTGTAAAACAATAATCCGACTTGCGGCGACCCGATCAACTCGCCACTACCGAACGATCGTGCAGGAAAGCCATATTAAATCGCGGGGAGAGGAGCAGATCCTTGAATTCGGCAACTTCTTTTTTCTGCACCATCAGCGAAAAGTAAATTCCAGCGTTGTCAATGTCGCCCACCAAACGCACCCCGGTAATTTTTCCAGCGGTCAGATAGATCTTCTTTAACACCTCTTTGCCATCGTAGAAGGTCAGGGTCTCATCGCCTCCTACCGTACCCAGAGCCATGATCGGGATTCCCAGGTGTTTCAGGCTATTCATATTGTAAGCGCCCTCGTAAACCACCTGTTCACCCAGAGCGTTCCGGGCGGCGATCTGCCCCTGCTCCACCGCATTGGGGTAAATGGCATGCACGTAGCGTTCGCCAGTGACCCGGTCCGGCACCTCGGTACAATCGCCGGCAGCGTACACATCCGGGAAGTTGGTCTGCAGGAACTCGTTTACCAGCAATCCCCATTCGATTTCCAGACCGGAGTCTTTCAGAAAATCCACATTGGGGCGCACGCCGGTGGCGGCAATCATCAAATCGCCGTACAGTTTTTCGCCGGATTCCAGCAGCAGGCCTTCCGCAAATTCCTCGCCAAAAAACTCCAGCCCTTTGGTATTCAACCGAATTTCGATTCCCAGTTTTTCCAGAAACTGTTTGGCCAGTTGGGCACTTTCTTCATCCAGCATGCGGGGCATGACCCGATTCTCCATTTCCACCTGGGTCACTTTCACGCCCATCTCGTTTAACACAATGGCGATTTCCGTTCCAATGAACCCGGCTCCCACAATCACCGCCGTCTTCACCTTGCCCGCTTTAATTTCATCTTTAATTTTCAAAGCGGCAGAAAGGCTTTTGAAATTGTGGAATCCGGCGGTGGGATCGTCGCTTTTAACTTTTTTGATTTTCCGTTTAATGGGAGCGTACAGGGTGCTTCCGCTGGCAATAATCAGTTTGTCGTAAGAGATCGTATCGCCATCTGCAAAATGGATTTCTTTTGCTTTCGGCTCAATTCTTTTTACCGTTTTGGGTGACAGGTAATTCACACCCAGTTTTTCCGGCAAATCTTTCCCCCGCCAGTAGATCAGGTCGCCGCCGTGCAGGAAGTACTCTGCCATTAAAGGCGGACTGTAAGGCGGAAACGGTTCGCGGGAAATCAGGGTGATTTCCACTTTCAGATCGAGAGACCGCAGGGTTTCCGCCGCGCTGACCCCGGCGGGTCCGGCACCAATAATGACGATGTTCATTTACTGTGCTCCGTATTTTTCTAAAATTTGCATGACTTGCAGATATTTCTCCAATAATCCCGGAGCGTAACCATCTTCGAGAATGGGGGCAATATTGGGTTCAATTTCCAACAGTTCTTCCGTGAAGGGCAACTCGGTAATGGTGGTAAACAGGTCCGCCCCGGCTTTCGCAATGTGCTCTTGGGCTCGTTCTATATCGCGTTGACTACGCACCCGATTCAGCAGCAAATGCCGATGAGGGATTCCCAGCTCTTTTGCCAATCGCGCGGCATGAAATGCCACTTGCATGGAGTTGAAGGTTGAATCGGTTACAATGACCGCCTGAGAAAACCCTTTCGCCACCGCCCGCCCGAAATGTTCCACCCCGGCCTGGGTGTCCATTAGAATCACTTCCTTCTCGCGCAGATTGATATAATGGACCACCGCATCGAGCAACGCATTTTCGGGACACAAACAGCCGGCGGCGGCCTGCACCACCGTCCCCATAACCAGCAGACGGATGTCATCCGGGGCACGGATTCCAAAACGCTCTACCACGTCGTCCACCTCGGGGTTAAGACGCAGCATCAGCCCCCAGCCCGCCCCCGGACGCGCACCCACCTTCTCCTCGATGTAATCCAGATTGCGGGTAAGCGGCACAATGCGCTCCGCCTCGCTCTCCGGAACACCGAGGGCAAACGGGAGGTTCATCTGGGGATCCTCATCCACTGCCAGTACTTTGTACCCCCGCCGGGCAAACAAACGGGAAAGTATGGCGGTGGAAGTGGTTTTCCCCGCCCCGCCCTTACCGGTAATTAATACCCGAAAACCCGCTTCCACTTTAGGACCTTCCTGTAGTTCCCGCAACACTCTGGCGGTGTCCAAAATTTTCCGTCGTTTCGGATCTTTTGTTGGCACTGCTTTTCCTTTCCAGATTTTTCGAAATTTTGCAATTAAGAATTTTTAACGTTACCTCGATCCTACCTGAATTTTTTAAAAATTCCAAGCACCAAACAACCAATTACGAATAAATTCCCCGTTCAGAAATCCAATGAGCAATAAGAAAGAATGATGACTGTAACCCATTGTGTTGGTTCATAAGATTTCTTGAAAAATCATCAGAATCAAATTGGTTTACTTCTGAAATAACAAGTATTTACTTGCCCTTCCCTTGCTCCCCTCCCTGTCAGCAGGGAGGGGAAAAAGGGGCGGTTTTTTCGAAAAATCAAATTCTATCACATTGTTTTTACCCAAATTTAATGTTTCAATCTGTTTGATTTTTGGTTTAACCAGCACAACGGGTAGATGCATTCCCCGCGCCAAAGCACCGGACAATATTTCCAACATCGCCCTGTCGTCCCGTCACCATGGCGCCCCGGTGTTTTACCTTCCTTAGATGAACTTACCGCACACTTTCACCACTTCTCTTATTCACCGGCTCACCGATTCTCCGATTCGAAATTAGACGGGCAGTCCCAGCCCTTTGCGCTTCTCATTAATTCGCTCAATCATCAGGTGTGCCGCTTTGACCGGGTCCGGTTCGATGGCAAAGGCCGCACCGACCACATCGTCCAGTCCTTTCACCAGTAGATCGACTACATTTTTGCTTCCCACCACCGGCGGCTGGATTCCCAGGGTCGTGTAAATTCCCGAGCCCACCACGTAAGCGCCAATGGCTACCGCTTTTTCGGAATACCATTCCGGAGCGGCTCCCGCCAGCGGCAGGGCACTAATATCCACATTCAGGGCACGCGCCAGTTTCGAGGCCAGATCCAGAATACGAATATTGTC
>JAJRXE010000535.1 GCA_024276455.1 Calditrichota bacterium | reverse complement strand
TGTTCAATTAGATCCTTTACACCTGGCAAACATCTATTTTCAGCTGGCTCTGTGTTATTACAAAATTAAAAACTATTCAGCGGCTTTGAACTACCTCCACAGGATAAACACAGAACTTCTACTGAAAAATTTACAAAGCACTAAGCTGGAAACAAAAATATGGTTAGCTCAGAACCGGCTTAAAGATGCAGCAATCACTCTGGCTGAAATGCTGCATTTTGTGCCTTCAAATTCTCTTTTAAACCTCGACATAAACAGACTTCTTAAATCTTCCGGTTTATTCAACTGGTGGAGAAGCAATTTAATATACGATCCTGAGGTGGTCTATTTAACCGGCGGGTCTCCTAAATATTTAATTCTTTCCTCCTGGAGAAGGCGGTATCCCGTTTATGTATTAAATCCTCAAAATGGTAACATAATCTGGAAATGGCAAAATAGCAAACAAAGTCGATTGTTGTCGCTTACCCCTCAAGAATTTCTCTGGGTGGAATACGATTTTTACGTTCGGAAATTCAAATACTACCTCTTTAATATTGAGCAACGGCAAAAAAAACTATTAACAACGGTCAAAAAATACACGGTGTGGCCTCCCACCATTATCCCGCTTAATTCTCGCCAGATTGCCTTTTACCACTCCGATATTAACAGCGATATTGGCGAAATAATCATTTTTAACAAGTTAAACCGGACGTTCAAATCTCTATTTCTTTATGAAAAAAACATCTCCCATCCTTTAAAGAAAAACGATTCCCTGCTCTGGATTGCGGGAGACAGCCTCTACGCATATTCTATCAATACCGGAAAATTAAATAAACGTTTAGTACCTAATCCCAATTTCAAATTTCCGATAAGGAAAATCGTTTGCTGGGAAACCACCTGGAAGTTTGTGGAATTAATTAACCGGGATATTTACAAATACAATCGGTTCAATGAACAGTGGGATAATTTGGGCAAGGCAAGTTTATCGGCTATTCCCGGCTACGGTTACTTGAATCGGAACCTGGATTTAATTCTGCTGAATCACCGCAAAATACGAAAAATAATTTTGCCCTTTATAGATGAAGCGAAAGACTATTTTTTGAACGATCAAACGCTTTATTTGCTCGGGCCACGTATTTTAATCACAATAAAAAATGATCGGATTCAAAATGTGTTCCCGCTTCCCTTTCCGGCGGAGCAGGTATTCGCAATTGACCACAAAATTTACGTATTCTCCTCCGAAGGGGAGTTGTACTGTTTAAATGAAAATTGGAATCCCGGGAAATTAGCGAAACTGAAAAATGACTTGATTTTAAGTTTGAATTAGCATAAATTTTTGCCGCTTTTAGAAGGGGTTGTAATTTTGTTGGTCAGACCTTCCCGATTTTTCGGGAAGGTCGCGAGTTCGAGAAAGTAATTAAAGAAAATGAAATATACGGGGTCGTAGTTCAGTTGGTCAGAACGCCGGCCTGTCACGCCGGAGGTCGCGAGTTCGAGTCTCGTCGGCCCCGCTCAATAGAAGGGGAGTAAATCTGCTCCCCTTTTTCTTTTTCACGCACTTCCGGTTGGGTAGTACGTCCCGATCACTCGGGAAGGTCGCGAGTTTCCCGAAGTCCTGGGATCGGCCCCGCTCAACAAAGGGGAATCCCTTTTCCCAAATAGACGGAAGCTACTGCAGGACAAGAGGCACCAGACATTTCCTTTCAACTCTTTATTTTCCAGATATTAAACGCTTCAAGGAAAAGCGTAATAAATTTTAGAGTTACTAATTGATTCTCACTCATTGTCTTATTATAATTCCATGAACATGGTCACCAGTTAAAACGGAGAAAAAGAGATGATTCGAAGGCGCGGAAGCGGTATTTTGCTACACATTACCTCGTTACCCTCAAAATTCGGGATTGGAGATTTGGGACCGGCAGCGTACCAATTTGCGGATTTTCTTTCCCAAACTGCTCAAAGTTTCTGGCAAGTTCTCCCCTTGAATCCCACTGATCCGATCAGCGGCGGAAATTCCCCTTACAGCAGCTTTTCGGCTTTTGCTGGCAACAAACTTCTCATTAGTCCGGAGCTCCTCTACCGGGAAGGTTTTTTAGAAAAAAGCGATCTGGAAGAGGTGACCCCATTTCCTCCCCAGCGAGTAAATTATCCGGCTGTGCTGGAATATAAAAATCAAATTTTCAATAAAGCTTTCGCTCAATTTAAAAAGAATGAATGCGATTTTGAATTTGACAAATTCTGCGAAGAGTCGGAAGAATGGCTGGACGATTACGCCCTTTTTATTGCCCTGAAAAACCATTACCACGGCAAAGTCTGGAGCGACTGGCCGGAATCGCTGCGAGACAAACAGGAAGAGGCGCTCAATTCGGTTCGGCAGCGCCTTACCCGGGAAATCGAGAAAGAAAAATTTCTCCAATACATTTTTTTCAAGCAATGGACAGAATTGAAACACTATTGCAATCAGAACGGAATTCAAATTATTGGGGATGTGCCTTTTTACATCAGTTACGATAGTGCCGATGTCTGGACAAATCCCGAACTCTTTAAATTGGACGAGAACAAAAAGCCCACCCATGTGGCAGGTGTTCCCCCGGATTATTTCAGCGAGACCGGCCAACTCTGGGGAAATCCGGTGTATCGCTGGGATGCCATGCAGGGCACCGGTTACCGCTGGTGGATCAAACGAATCGAGCACAACCTGAAATATTTCGATTTTATTCGGGTGGACCACTTTCGGGGATTCGCTGCCTACTGGGAAGTGCCGGCCAGCGAAACCACCGCCATCAACGGCCGCTGGGTCAACTCCCCCGGAATCGATTTCTTTAAAACGTTATTACGGCGTTTTCCTAACCTGCCCATCATTGCGGAAGATTTAGGCGTTATTACCCCGGATGTGCGCGAGCTCATTCATGAATTTGAATTTCCCGGAATGCGCCTGCTTATGTTCGCTTTTAACCAAAATTTGCCCAACCATCCCTACGCGCCGCACAATCATATTGAAAACTGCGTGGTTTACACCGGCACGCACGACAACAACACCGCCCGGGGCTGGTTTGAACAAGACGCTACGGAGGAAGAAAAACAGTGGCTCTTTAAATACCTGGGTCGGGAAATCACAGCGGAAGAAGTTTCTGACGAACTGGTGCGCCTGGCCATGATGTCGGTGGCCAATATGGTGATTCTACCCATTCAGGACGTGCTGGGGCTGGGTGCGGAAGCCCGCATGAACCGTCCCTCCAGCACCGAGGGGAACTGGGAATGGCGTTTGTCTGCCGAACAACTCAACCAGGAAGTCATTCATAAACTGCGCGAAATTACCGAGCTTTACGGACGGTACTAAAGTATCTTTTAGCCGGGGAAGTTCGGCTTAACATGAGAAGACAATTCACAATTTTTAAGTAGATTTTGTTTAACGTTCACGGAATCCGGGGTTGAATTTGTTATTTTGACCCATTACGTCAGTTAAAACAAGAACCAAACAAATTGAGAACATTTATTTCGCGTCATTGTGGAACGGAACCTGATTCCTCCTAAACACCTGTTTTTTTCCCTCAGTCTGGAAGGGGAATAAGCTTAATTAAATTTCGCGAACCCGGTATTGAACCTTCGTAATTCGCAGAAAGAATTATTTTAAAATTTCTGATTGTTTAAATCCCAAATTTACTTTTTATTTGATTGTTTCACGGGCAGTGAACATTCGTTGTTAAAAACATTTTCTGAACCAAATTAACTATTAACCGGAAGCAAATGGTCGCAAAATTAATTTCCACAATCCGAGGAAGTCTCGCCTTTACGCTTTATGTTCTCAACAGCATGGTTTGCGGGCTGCCAATTCATTTTTTCACCATTTTTAAACTGCTTTCTCCTTCCCGGCGGGTAAAACATTTCTGGGACCGACTGATGGCGGAATTTGCCTGGTTCTGGAACGATGTTAGCATTCTCATTGAAAATCTTCTTCTCAATATTGAATGGGATTTCACTCCCCCGGAAGGGCTGGATTCGAAGAAAACCTACCTCATCATTGGAAACCATCGCACCTGGACGGACATTCTGGTGGTTCAACGCTTTTATCACCGCCGGGTACCTCTGATCCGATATTTTTTGAAGCAAGAGCTGATCTGGGTGCCTTTTGTGGGGCTTTCGGTTTGGGGACTGGAGTTCCCGTTTTTAAAACGTTATTCCCCGGAAGCTATTCAAAAAAATCCTGCTCTGAAGGGCAAAGACCTAAAAACCATTCGCCAATTTTGTGAAAAATTCCGGGGACGGCCGATTTCCATCATCATTTTTTTGGAAGGGACCCGTTTTACCGAAGCCAAGTATCGGCGCCAAAACCCCCCTTACCGCCACTTACTAAAGCCCAAACCCGGCGGCATTGCCCAGGTACTGGCGGTGCTGGGGTCCCAAATTGAAGCCATTTTGGACACGACAATCGTCTATTGGCCCACAAAACCTACCCTGTGGGATTTTCTTTCCGGGAAAGTTCGGCGGGTGCACGTGCGAATGCGTAAACTGGAAGTTCCCCGAGAAGCCATTGACAATCGGATGGAAAACGATCTGGAAAACCGTCAATGGTTCGAAGAATGGTTACACCGCCTCTGGATGGAAAAAGACGAGCTCATCGATCAGCTGCTTCAGCAGGACAGGGCAGAGCTTGGCGAACCGGACACTTCCGGGGATTCTTAATTTTGCGGCACCGGCGACACCCCCACCCGCCGACCTTGCAGACGTTTCCAGAACAGTTTCAACAATTCGGGGCGAATACGCGAAAAGGGCGACAATCGCCGGTAGCGCAACACCATTTCCCCTTTCTGCAGGATTAGAGTAAAACGGAAAGAAAAAATGTAATCGTGACCGCCCAGCAATCCCAAATCCACCCGCCCGTAACGCAGATCATTCACCACAAATCCATCGGAGGTTTTTTGCACCGCGTAAAATCCCTGCGAAAAATAAATCAAACGCCGTAATGCCGGTTGTTGACGATAGGGTTCGATCAGATGGTGATTAGCTGGTACGAAGGTAAAGCGAATGGGCTGGTCTGAATCGAACAGAGAATAGAGCCCCTCGTAGTACCCGCCGGTGGTTTCGGCAACACCCCGCCAGAGTAAGCTATTTAGCGCTGTGGGAAACGTCTGCAAACGTAGCACCGGCAGAGCCTGTTCCTCCAATGCCCGGGAAAACGCGGTCGTCGCCTGAAATTTAAAAAACACCGTGAGCATCAAATAAGCGGTGCTGCCCCACAATCCCAATGCGTGCACCCACCTGCGTGCTTGAGTATTCCGCCGTAGCAACAGCAAAATAACAACACTGAGTCCCAGCGGAACGGAATAGAGCGGATCGATGACAAAAATGGTGCTGAAAGCCACCCGGTAATGACTAAACGGCCAGAATACCTGCGTGCCGTAACTGGTCAAACAGTCCAATCCAATGTGCGTAACCAGCGCCCAGAAGAATAACCAGGCCCAATTTCGGGCGGTAACCGCTTCATGCCGGTAAAATCGAGCGATTAAAAATCCCAGCAGTGGGGAAAGAAACAGGGTAAACAAAAGCGAATGGGTCAGGCTGCGGTGAAACACCAGATACTGCAAGGGATCCATGAAAGGGCGGGCCAGAATATCCAGGTCGGGAATGGCTCCGGCCACTCCGCCCCACAACACCGCGCGATTGCCAGTTTGCTTCCCCAACACCAGCTCGCCAACCGAGGCACCCAGTGCAATCTGTGTTAATGTATCCATGCATTCCTTCTACAGAAAATTCACCATTCTCTTCTCATTGGAGCCGACAGGCGCTTTTTACCAGGGCAACTGTTCCAGGTCCACATTGCCGCCCGAGAGAATAATCCCGATTCGCCGGGCGGGCACGGGAAGTTTTTTTTCCAGGGCGACGGCCACCGGAACGGCCGAAGAAGGCTCGATGATGATTTTCATTCGTTCCCACACCCGCCGCATAGCGCGGACGATTTCCTCATCGTCCACGGTAATAATGTCGTTAACCAGTTCCCGAATAATGGGGAACGTGAGGCTTCCCAGCGAAGTGAGTAAGCCGTCGGCAATGGTGCGGGGATGAACGGACGGAATAATCAGGCCGGCATGCAGAGACCGGTACGCATCGTCCGCCCCGGCCGGTTCCGCTCCGTACACCCGCGTTTCGGGAGACACAGCCCGCACCGTAAGAGCCGTTCCACTAAGCAATCCGCCGCCACCCACCGGTGCCAGCACCGCCTCCAGATTGGGTACTTCCTGCAATAATTCCAGCGCCGCGGTGCCCTGCCCGTAAATCACCCGGGGATTATTGTACGGGTGAATAAACACTGCGCCGGTTTCTTCTACCACTTTTTGGAGGGTGGATTCCCGTGCTTCCAGGGTGGGCTCGCAAAAAACAATGTTTCCGCCGTAGCCTTCTACGGCCGCCTTTTTCACGGCCGGGGCGGTACGCGGCATGACAATGTAGGCCGGAATACCGCGGTTACGAGCGGCCAGCGAAAGGGCCGCCGCATGATTCCCGGACGAATGGGTTGCCACGCCCCGCCGGGCTTCTTCCTCCGTCAGACTCAACACCGCATTGGTAGCGCCCCGAAATTTGAACGCTCCCACTTTCTGAAAATTCTCGCATTTGAAAAACAACTCCGCGCCGGCCATTTCGTTCAGACTGCGGGAAGTTAACACCGGCGTGCGGTGCACCCGGGAACGAATGCGGGCCGCCGCCTTTTCCACTCCGGAGAAATCGGGAAAGCCGTCGGGCAGGTCCGTTTTCATTCTTCTGCCTCCGTCGTAAATTTCAAACGCAAACTCTCGGGAATGGGGATGGAGCGACCGCTAGAGAGATTCACAAACACTCCCGTTTGCTCTGCCCGAGTGGTTTCCTCCCCATCAGCGTAGAAGCGGGCTTCCAACACCCATTTACGTTCCGTCAAATCCCGCATCCACATCTCTCCTTTCACCTCCTGAAACATCCGAATCGGACGACGATATTCGATGGTGGTTTTCACCAGAATAGGCGCGATCCCCTGCTCCAATTGCCGCGCCAGAGGGAATTTTCGCTTCAAAATTTCCAATCGTAAATCTTCCAGCCAGCGAAGATACACGATGTTGCTCACAATCCCGGCAAAGTCAATGTCGTAAGTTTTTACCTCGAAAGGCAATTCAACCAGAAAATTTCGTTTTTCCTGCATGACTGCTCCGTTTTTTCGTACCTGGCCAGAGGTCTTGAGAACCTCAGGTTTTCAGGGTGGTAATTCGTTTTCCCTCCAGGGTCAGATATTCTCCCATTAAATTAACCGTTAAACAGGAGTGAACCGGAAAAATCAACAACAGGTCTCCTACGTTCAGGCGACGGAGATCTTCCGGTGGCACCCGCACAATCCCGTGTTCCTGCGAGAGTCCAACCACCGGCATTTCGCCCCGGGGTAGAACGGCCTGGCCGGATTCCGGCAGAGTAGCCAAACCGTAAACCGGACGCCCCTGCGAATCGGTAAAAAACTCTTTAGACAGATGGACCGCCCCGCCGTAAATCACCATTTCCCCGCGCTCGGGGTGTTTGGCCACCACCGGACAGGCCAGCGCCACGGCAATGTCGCTAAGCTTGCAGGCACCAATTCGCCACTGCATGAGATCGTAAAACACAAAATTTCCCGGGCGAATTTCTTCCACTCCCTCGCAATGTTCCACCACACTACAGGTCGGAGTGTCGCCGACGGAAATTTCCACCCCGCCCAGCCCCGCCAAGCGCAAGGCTTTTTTTACCGCCTGCATTCGTTGCACCATCTGATGGTAAATCTTCTCCACCTCTTCCCTGGATTCGGCATGGTAGGCGTGTCCGGCGTGTGTTAAAATGCCCGCCAGGCGCAGATTTTTCGATCCGGCAATCTGACGTGCCAGTTCAACAATGTCTTCTTCTGCCTCCCAGGAAAGTCCGCTGCGGTGGTAACCGCAATCGATTTTTATCCAAGCGTCCACCGGAGCGGTAAGTTCCGGCTGTAACCGGGCAACCACCTCGGAGGCTTCCACCAGAATACCCAGCCGAATTTTTTCTGAAAGTGCTCGCAGCGTTTCCATTTCTCGCAAATTGACCGGAAAAGCCACGGTAATGTCCTTCCAGCCGTGGCTGGCAAAATAATGCGCCATGCCAAACGAAGAGACGGTTATGGCCTCGATTCCCGCCT
>JAJRXE010000534.1 GCA_024276455.1 Calditrichota bacterium | reverse complement strand
GATTCACAGAAAAACGCTGGGCGTTTTGCAGGCGCCCAAAATCGGCATAGGCGTAATCCACCTTAATCTGGAAATTTCCCAGAAAACGAATCAGGAAACCTGCGCCCAGGGTGAAGCCCTCTTCGCCGTCTTGCAGAAAAAGGTTGCGGTAGCCCCCGCGCAGGAAGAACTGTTCCCGGAACCCGTACTCCATTCCCAGGTTTAAGCTTTCGGAATTGTCAATCGGGTGCATGGCATCGGTGGCAATGGTCAGGCGATGAAGCCGGGTCTGGAATAATTCCATTGCCAGGCCAAACTGAAAGAGCAGCGGAAGCGGCCATTTGTCGGTGCGTAGTTCGGCAAAAATGCGGTCGTTGTTGCCCATCTTGTAAGGATCGATGTCGTGGTACACCAGCAGGTTGTCTCCGCTCATTTTCATGTCGGTGCCAAAGTTGGTCAGGGACGCGCCGATGCGCAATCCTTTTAGACCGGTGACAAAGAGGGTCCCCACATCGATCGCAAACCCGTTGGCCGTTTCCTTCCAGATTTTCTGGTAAATGTATTTGGCGTTGAACCCAATGGAAAAACGGTCGGTTAATCGGAAGGCGTAGGACACCGCCATGGCGAGATCGCCCACTTCGAAGTACTCGCCGGTGCCTTCCGGTTGCAACTCGGTGCGTACCATCATTTCGTCCATGGAGAGACTGGTTAAACTGGCTCCTAATGTTCCGAATTTGCCCATGGGAATGACCACCCCGGCAAAATCGTAGTTGATGTCGGCCAGCCAGCGGGTGTGGACAAAAATGATTTCCGGACGTTTAAGATTCATCAGGCCGGCGGGATTCCAGTACAGGGTGCTGGCGTCGTTGGCGGTGGCCACGAACGCTCCCCCCATGCCAATGGCCCGGGCGCCGACCCCGATCTCCAGGAACGGTGCCGCCGTCGTTCCCACATTGGAAACGTCGCGGGTGAGTTGTCCGTAGGTCGTTGTGGTACTTACCATCAAAAAGAGAATTAAAATTTGCCGAAATCTCATTTTACCCACCATCTATTTAATGATTGCAAATTTCCCGATTTTTTCGCCGATTCCCGGGGCATCCACGTGGTAAATGTACACCCCGTAAGCAATTTCCTGCCCGTCTTTGGACAGAAGGTTCCAGGACTCCTGTCCGTTTTCCAGAGTGCTGTCGTGCTCAATGGTGTCCACCAGATAACCCCGAATGGTGTAAATCCGAATTGTGCAGCGGGGTGGCAAATTAATAAAGAAAATGCGCCGTTCGCCCCGTCCGAAACGGTACGGAGAGCGGGGTTCCCAGGTAGCTGCCACCACGTAAGGGTTTGGCACCACGGCAATTTTGTCCAGATCGCTTTTGGCCTTCTGGTTGTCGAAACGGGCTCCCCGCACTTTAAAGGTGATGTAATCGCCGCTGCGGAAAGGTTTCTTCGTGGAGATGCGGAAAATGTCTCCCGGTTGCGGCAAATCGGCGCTGCTTAAAATGGTGTCGGCTTTCAGGTACAGGCGCCAGCTGGTGCTGTATTTCAGCAGAGACTCCGGATTCTCTTCCACAATAATTATCTGTTCAATGGAATCTGAGCTCTGTCCGGGAGTCACCGGAGTCAGATTGTTGTCGGTGTACTGTTCGTAAAATTCTTTGAAGAGGAACTTGGCCGGTTTGTCCTCGGTCAGATTGTACACAGAAAACTTGGTGGGAACCGCCGGGAATCCCAGAAAACTGTAGGAGGTGTCCACAATATGATCGGAAAAAGTAATTTCGTAATCCGCCGGATATTTTACATTGAAGATGTTGAAACGATTGTCAAATCCCACGTCCCATTCCAGCGACTGATTGCTGACCACCCAGCCGGTGTTGAGTAAATCGAGGTCAACTTCCGGATCGTTGGTCATTTTCAGAACAAAACCGTCCACAACGGGAGAAACGGTTTCCTCGCTAAATCCGGTGGAATCCAGTAAAAGGGTTTTCTGATCGTTGGTTACGTCGTACACCTGGTAAAACACCGTGCCGTGGTCGTGCAGGGTGGTGGTGTCTGCAAATTCAATTCGGTAGGTGTGACTGTCTTTAATGGAATCCGGAACAATGAGTTCTACCCCGAAGGAGCCGGTTCCGGCGGTTTCGCGGGAAATCTCCCCATCAATTTCCGGAGGCAGATACCCGGCCGCCGAGGCTGCCGGCGTCACAACCGCCGTGTTAATGTCGGTTTGCACGTTACCGGCAATGTCCACTTTAATTACGCTGGGACATTCCGAAGGGGTAATGCCGGTAATCTCTCCGATGGCGCTGGTATCCACAAAACCGCGATCGTAAGAAACCACTGCGTAGTAGTAGGTCTGACCGTTTTGAACGTCGGTGTCGATGTACACATGCCGCAAGCCGGTGTCGTTACCCAGATCAAACTTGACTCCCTGCACATCGATGGGGTGCAGTCCCTTGATGCCATCCTTCAGGTCGAACTGGGCAATCGGTTTGCGGAAGGTCAGT
Source organism: Calditrichota bacterium (assembly GCA_024276455.1). GTDB lineage: Bacteria > Calditrichota > Calditrichia > RBG-13-44-9 > RBG-13-44-9 > JAJRXE01. The sequence goes on along the minus strand of JAJRXE010000534.1, from coordinate 5,339 downwards.
CGGCCGTAGGCATCGGTGATGATGCGGTTTTCCATGAATTCCGGCTCGGTACTGCGGTAAATCCGATAGCCTTCGAAATCGAATTCCTGCAAGAAGGGATCGTAAGATTGTTCCGCCCGGGTATCCCAAAGGAGCACCACTTTCCCGTCGCCGGGAATGGCGGTGAGGGTGGGCTTGTCCGGTGGTTTGGCGAAACGGTAATCGGCATTGTAAATTTGCTGCACGGTCTTTTGGGTTCGCACCAGATCGTCTTTGTCGTCAGCGAAAATGAGGGCCATGGAGTAGTTTTCGGTTTGCAGCGGTTGCAGCGGAAACGGTCCGGAGGAGAAGAACATGCCCAGATTGGCGGTGATTTGACCGGAATGGGGAGGTGGGGCGGAACGAAACACATCCCAGTTCTGGTCCTCGTTCCAGAGCTCGTAGGTGTGAACCGGGAAAATGCGGAAGCCGGTGAGGCCAATCTGATCCGATTCGTCTTTGTCCGTTTTGTCAAAATCCGGTTCGCCTTTGGTGGGCCGACCGTCGGCTTCGCCCTCGTCGGGACCGGTGTAGTTCGGATCCAGGGGACCAATCCCATCCGCTCCCACGTCGTCGTTAAGCGGTTCACCGGGATCCCACTGTCCGTTCTCATTCAGATCGGTGTAACCCACCCAATCCAGATCTTCTTCGCCTGTCCACCACTTTCCGGCAATAAAAGCCTGCCGCTTGGTGATTTTACCCATGAACTTTTCGAAATCCTGCAAATTGTAGTGGGTGGAAACGTATTCCAGAATCGCGTCCTGTCCCTCAATCAAAGTGCCGGGACCGCTGTCGCGCCGTTCGTCAGTAATGCCATCGCCGTCGTTGTCGCGTCCGTCATCTTTAATTCCGGGACTTTCCAGAAAAGCAAATCCGGCGACTCCCACCGGAAACCAGCGTCCCGGGGTACCGTAGCCGTCGTAGTCCCAGGCCCAGGCAATGTCCAGATCCAGATCGTAATCACCTGTGTCGTCGCTGGAATCGTCGGTGCCTCCAATTCCCCAGTCAATGTAAAAAGCGTAATAGGTGCTGTCGTAAGCGGTTTGTCCCTCGTTGGTGATGAAATAAATGGCGAAAATAACATCTTCTGCCAATACCTGCGACCACTGAAAGTACCGGGCGGCCACTTCTAATCCCAGCCCCCGGCGGTTGGTGTCCGACGGATCGGGGTAAAAATCCCACTCTTCATCCGGATCGTCGTCGAACACAAAGTACGTTTCCAGGTCGGCGTTGCGAACTCCCTTCCCGAAAAAGCCATTCCAGTACACCAGATCGTCCACCAGACCGTTGTTGTCGTTGTCAATTCCGTCGAGCACCTCGTTGGGGTTCACCCAATCGGGTTCATCCGGCCAGCGATCGGGCCAGGTAAAGGGATCGTCGCTCATGGCCGGTTCCAGCGCTTTGGGGTTGGAATAACCCGGTAAGGGTGCCCAGCCCCACAATTCGCCGTTGGGACCCACGTCCACAAATTCCCGGTATTGCGTTTCCATTGGGTAGATGACGTTCCCTTTGTTGTCGATGGTGCGGGCCTGCACAATCAGGGCCACGCCGTCCACATACTGGTGGCCGGTTCCTTTGGGCCACTCGCCGGAAGGGGAGTCGGGCCAGTGGGCAATTTCTCCCCAATTGATGAAAATGGTGCGGACCAGGTTGCCGTCCATGATGCCCTGACGGCGCAAGGTCGGATCGCCCACGTGAGGATCGGGAACCCGCTGGGCAATGGCAAGAGAACAGGTGAGAAGAAAAATCAGAAAAAATAGCTGTACGTTATTCTGCTTCATGATTATTACCCGTTTATTTAAAACTCAAGTTGAAGTCCAAGCTGGATTTGACGCGGTTCGTAATAAAAATCGGGTCGAATAAAATATTCTTCCAGGGTATTGATGCCCCGGGGCCGCAGACCGCCCACATAAAGGGGCGCCAGGGTGTAGCCGGCCCGGCCGGTGTCCGTAAAGACTTCCCGCTCGTTTAACCGATCGAACAGATTGAATACCCGGAAGAAGAGAGAAAAGTCCAGACTCCAGAGGGTGAAGTCTTTGTAAGCGTAAATGTCCACATTGTACACATTCGGTTTCCGGCCGCTGTTTTCCACCGCCGTTTGTACATATTGAAAGGTGGGGGTGTAAGGAAATCCCGTCCCGAAACGGCCGACAATGGTCACCGCATATTTACCGGGAATTCCCAGGGTAATGGTGGCGTTGACCTGGTGTCTGCGATCCCAGTTTAAGGGAACCAGCTGCTTGACGGTCTCTTTCGGAGGATCGGTTTGCTGGTCCAGATAAGCGGAATTGGGGTCGGATGCGTTTCCCTTGGCAATCTGAAAAGTGTAATCGATGGAAGCGCTGACCCCGTGGGAGTAACGTTTCTCGAAATCCAGGGTAATTCCGCGCACGTAACCATAGTCCCGGTTTATGTAGCGGGCGTAACGGAATCCCTCCAGCGTGTACAGTACCTGGGTTCCCAGCAAATTGCGAATATCCTTGAAATAGGCGGTGATGTTTAAGCCGTATTCCTGGCCGATTTGTTGCTGGAGGCCAATCTCGTAAATAACGGTTTTCTGAGGTTTTAAGGAAGCGTTTCCAACCGTATTCAGCAAACTTTGCGGAGGCGGGGAAGGGGTGCTTTGCAGGGGGTAAACCTCAAATTCGGGATTGGTGTACAAATAGAAGAAATTGGGAATCTGGAAAAAATGTCCGTAGGACACATGGATGACCCCTTTTTCGGAGATCGGATAGGCAATGCCAAAACGGGGACTGATCTGGTAGCTGGGATCGGCTTTCTTTTTCGGCGAGGTCGTGGGGCGCAGAAAATCGGTGGGAACCTTCCCGTCCGGGTCAAAATAATCGAAACGTACCCCGGCATTGACCACCATGTAGGGAAATTCCATTTTGTCCTGCAGGTAAGCGGAAAACTCCAGCGGGTAATGCAAGTATTCGTTGTTGTTGTATTGGGAGAGGGGAGGAACCCGTTCCGGAAGTTCCGGAACGACCTCGAACTCGTGCAACCACAGCCGATGTTTCCGGGTTTCCACCCCCATCTTAACCTGGTGCATATTGGTGACCTGACTGGTCAAATCCGCCTTGATTAAGTGTGTGGTGGTGCTGCGCTGGAAATGCCACATTTGTTGTCCGCCGCTCAGAAAAGCGTTCGCTCCGGCGTCCTGCAAGCGTTGACTGGGGGCGTAATGCGGGTCGAAGGGATCTTCGTAAACATACTGTTTGTAGCGGGTGTAGAAATAGGAATACCGCAAATCCATGAATGTCCGGGGACTGAACACGTGGTTCCAGATGATGGCTTGATTAATGCTGTTCTGGTAGCGTTTGTAATTTCCCTGGGGATTTAACCGAAAGCGGTGGTCGTATTCCTGCCATGTTTCGTACTGGTAAAGCGTCTGAGAGTTGATTTTGTCCACAGAAGTCAGATGGTAGGTCAATTTCAAATTTCCGGTGTAACGATCGCGGGCATTCATGGGGACCGCCGGTGCATGCTGAATCAAGCTTTCGGCGCGGGCTTCGGTGAAAGGGTAGGTTTTTCCGTGACTCATGATGACCCAATCTTCCGGCTTCTCTTTGCTGAAATCGGAATGGTCGGTGGGGACAAAAACTTCTTTTCCGTAGATGTAGCCGTCGGTTCGGTAAATGCGGCCGTTGAGGAAAAATTTCAGTTTTCGGAACAACGGAACCGGACCGCTCAGGCTGAATTGCAAATTGCGAACCGGATTAAGATGGTTAATATTCCAAAAAATGTTGTCGTGCGAGCTTACATAGTCGCCCAGGTAAAGCGTTCCGCTTCCCTGGAATTTGTCGGTACCGTCTTTAGTAACGATGTTTACTACTCCGGACATCGCTTGACCGTATTCGGCGTTGAACGTTCCGCTGATAACGTTCAATTCCTCCACGGCACTGTTTTCCACCTCGATTCCGAAGCTTCCCGAGTAAACATCGTTCACCGGGATTCCGTCAATCATGTAGGCGACTTCGCCCAGACGTCCGCCCCGAAAGTGACCTTCCACCACTCCTGCCTGCAGATTTACCACATCGGAAAAATTTTCTACCGGCAGGTTGGCAATAACATCGCTGCTGATGTTGGATTCCGTGGAGGTCACATCTTTTTTTACAATGGGACGTTCGGCCACCACTTCCACGGTTTCGCCTAACTCCAGAACGGTTTGACGGAGTTTGAAATCGATCCGGGTGGTTTTATCCACGTTAACCCGGACATTGCTCACCACCACGTCGTTGTAACCAATCATGGTGGCCCGCAAGGTGTAGGTGCCGGGTGGAACCCCCATGATTAAGTAGGAACCGTCCACATCCGTGGCCGCCCCCATGCTGGTGCCCTCAATCAGAATGTTTACTCCGGGCAATGGTTCGCCGGTGCTGGCATCCTGTACCACGCCAACAATTTTTCCGGTTGTTCCTGCAAAAAGGGAAAAGGTAAAAACGAACAGAAGAGAGAAAAGATGGTGCAGTTTTAGGCGGTTCATTCTTTTTCCTCCGGGACTATTCCGCCAGATTAGAAGGTTTTTTCGTCTTATTTAAAATAGTAAATTCTTACCTTTATCTCTAAAGAAATCCGATTGTTTTCAATTTTTTTCTTACAGATGGGCGTCCGATTCGGCGCCAACAAATTAAACCGGTAATTTTGGCCAAAAGATTATTTTTAACGATTTGTAGTTGTACGGCCTTTTGCTGCCTTTCTAATTGCTCGATTTTTCCACAAAATTTTAAAAAAGGGGAGAGCCGCAATGCTTGCCAACTCTCCCCCAGAATTCGGGAAATTATTTAATGAGTAACATCTTCTTTGTGATGAGGGCGTTTTTGCCTTTTAACTGGTAAATGTAAACACCGGTTGCTACCCTCTGTCCGTAATCGTCCAGTCCGTCCCAGATGACCTGGTAGGTTCCCGGGGACTGAATTTTGTCCACCAGAGTTCGAACTTTCTGTCCCAGAGAGTTGTATATAACCAGTTTCACCTGTCCCATTTTAGGAACTTTGTATTCGATGATTGTTTCCGGGTTGAAGGGGTTTGGATAGTTTTGCAGAAGTTGGTAATCGTAACTTAGGGTGGTTTCGCGGGTCGCCGGATCTTCCACGCTGACAATCACCGCTTCGATTTCTTCAATGGAGAAGTCGTCGTACCAGGCGTAGCCTTTGGGGAAAGAGGTGAAACGAGCCCGCATGCTCAGTCCGGCGGCATCGTCCGGCGCTTTGGCTATCACGGTATAGTAGGTCCAGCCGCTGCTGCTGTCGCGCTGGTCGATGTAGAAGAACTGATCGCCACCGGTCAAATCCCAGGCCTGGCGCAGGGGCGCCCGATGG